>NZ_JFGV01000015.1:0-79484 GCF_000612035.1 Photorhabdus aegyptia
TTTGCTAATGTGAGTGATATTTAATCATTCATGCGGTTGCCCTGCCTATTGGAGTAATATACATTTTTCTTTTATTTTTTCCGTTATATAGTAAAAAAATGCAGAAAGCGCCAAGCATATACCTGAAACTATCGCATACTGATATCGGTTTTCTAATGTTGACATTAAGGTAAAATAAACTAATCCAATAACTGAAAATACACTCACCCCACCAATTATCCCTTGAGTTATGTGCATCACGATTTTCATCAATATACTTACTATCTTCATTGATCTAGCCCTACAGAGAATTCATCAAATACTTCATTAAATAAATCTCGATTTTCATCATACGCCTCCAATGTTGTAACATATGGCTCCATTTTACTTTCAACCAAGAAATATTACCTTCTCGGAGTAAATGTTACAGATCCACTCAGCTTAGTGAACTATTTTTCATAATCTAATGAAATAACCCACACTTTTCTTTTATTTTTTCTGTAATGTAGTAAAAAAAAATAGAAAACGCCAAGCATGTACCTGCAACTATCGCATACTGATATCGATTTTCCAATGTTGACATCAGTGTAAAGTAGACTAAACCCATGACTGAAAATACACACAGAGTACCAATTACTGCCTGTATTATATGCACTACGGTGTTCATCAATATGCTTACTATCTTCATTGATCTAGCCCTACAGAGAATTCATCAAATATTTCATTAAATAAATCTCGATTTTCATCATACGCTTCCAATGCTCTGACATATGGCTCCATTTTACTCTCAACTAAAAAATAGAGTAAATCCAAGTTACCCTCTCTCCTTAATAACATATATAAGTTCGGGTTTGTTTGAGCCAATTCCCTAGAAGTATAGATAGCCCTGGATACTGACGCCCCAATCCCCAAGGTCGCAGTAAATGCTACAGATCCTCCAAGTTTAGTGAACCATTTTGTGCCAAAAAAAGCACCAAGGCTCCCTCTGAATATGGCATATTTCGAAATCATACCCCCAAATATTTTCCCAGCTTTCGTTTCGATTAATCGTTGCTTTTGTTCTTCACTCAGCTTACCTAAGTAATCTTCAAAAATAATCTGAATCACCCTTTCAAGATTATTAAGCGTAATTGCTTCTGATTTTACCAATCCAACAAAACGATATTTGTCATTTTCATTATCCCATCTATGATCAGTATCAAGATAATCATAACCGAGATAATAAAAATCCACCGGAATATCTAATATTCCCTCAGCAAACCCAGTAAGCCAGCTACTGTCATCGTTAATAGCCGAAACCATTTTTTCAGCAATTTCTTTAGCTCCATCCATTAAAAAACCCTTTCATCCCAAATGCTATACGTACTTGTTGAACACGCCACATTATTCCAGGTAATATTGGCATATACTATTGAAAGAATTTCCTGTGGCATCATGTGATTACTGGTTAATGAATGCGGGTGGTCTGATTTTAAACTAACAATATACGCTTGCCCAAGACGAATTGTATAGTAAAGCTCAAGTCCACCATTTTCACTGGTACGGTAAGATTCAAGAAAACACTCTAACCTTTCGTTATCATCCAAGCTTTTTGCTAATAAAGGAGAAGCTTTATCAATAGGTTTAGTGATAATTACCGGATGATGTGAAACATTTTGTTTGCGAGTCATAAGATGTTGCAGACTATAGACGAAGATCTTATCTTCGTGCCCATTTTGCGCTTTGATACCTATTGAGTCTCTTCTGCCACAACCAGCAGAAATTAACCCTTGATTTTGACCTTTAACTGTTAAATAAATTAAATTTGACATATTCACCTCGTTTATTTTTTCAACACTTCGATGCATACTGCGGTAGGCAGATCAATATTGTCAAGGGTAAATGTTCTTAAAACACACAATTTTTTTCAAGTACTCAAAATGTCAATAATCGGCCTCCAATCGCAAAACAAAAAGTAGGAAAACATGTATACAATATTGATTGTAATTACCTAGATTCTCTAAGATAGTAAGCAACAATTGCCTGCATTTTATGGCAAAAATGTCGCTTATTCTTTGAAAAAACAAACAATTAACATCATTGGACAGTGAACAACAGTGAAAAATAGCAGCGAACAACCCACTTTCTACATCCACGACTACGAAACTTTTGGTCAACATCCGGCCTTAGACAGACCGGCTCAGTTTGCTGGTGTTCGTACTGATATGGATTTCAATATTATTGAAGAGCCATTAGTTATTTATTGTTCACCTGCTGATGATTATCTGCCACAACCAGAAGCTGTCATGATTACAGGCATTACGCCTCAAATTGCATTAGAAAAAGGGATCAATGAAGCGGAATTTGCCCGCCAGATTCATAATGTATTCAGCGTACCGAACAGTTGTATCCTCGGTTATAACAATATTCGGTTTGATGATGAAGTCAGCCGGAATATCTTTTACCGTAATTTTTATGATCCATACGCTTATAGTTGGCAAAAAGGCAATTCCCGTTGGGATTTGCTTGATGTATTGCGTGCCTGTTATGCCTTGCGCCCCGAAGGTATTGTCTGGCCAGAGAATGAAGATGGTCTACCTAGCTTTAAGTTAGAACATCTGACTAAGGCAAATGGCGTTGAACATTCACATGCTCACGATGCTATGTCCGATGTCTACGCTACGATAGCAATGGCAAAATTACTCAAAGAAGTACAGCCAAAGATGTTCAATTATTTCTTTCAGTTAAGAAATAAGCAGAAAATTAGCTCCCTCATCGATATCCCTCAAATGAAACCACTGGTTCATGTTTCCGGGATGTTTGGCGCCGCTCGCAGCAACCTCAGTTTGGTTGCGCCTCTTGCCTGGCATCCAGTAAACCAGAATGCGGTTATTATGTGCGATTTAGCTGGAGATATTTCACCATTACTGGAATTGGATGCAGATACGTTACGTGAACGTCTATATACCCGCCATGATGAATTGCAGCCAGATCAATTGCCAGTCCCTATAAAATTGGTTCATATTAATAAGTGCCCGATAATCGCCCCCGATAATACTTTGCGAGCAGAAGACGCTGAACGTATTGGATTAGATCGTAATCACTGCGAAAGAAATCTGGCTATTCTACGGAATAATCCACAAATCAGAGAAAAAGTTGTAGAACTGTTTGCAGAGGCCGAACCTTTCCCTGAATCCGATAATGTTGACGCTAAACTGTATGACGGCTTCTTTAGTAGTGCCGATAAAGCAGCAATGAATATTATTCGGGAGACGCTGCCTCAGAATTTACCGGCACTCGATCTGACTTTTCAGGACCCACGTATTAAAACGCTGTTATTCCGCTACCGTGCCAGAAACTATCCCGCTACTCTAACTTACGATGAACAACAGCGTTGGTTACGTCATCGTCAAGATGTCTTAACTCAGGATAAACTGAATGAATATTTCTTTATAATTGAACAACTCTTCATTGAACACCAAAGCAATGAAGAAAAATGCCGTCAGCTCAAAGCACTCATGGAATATGCAGTGCAACTGGCTGGATAATTAAACGGGTCGAGAACAAATATAAAACGGCGAGTCATATATACTCGCCTTTCTTTCTAACAGAATGATTGTCATCAACTTTTACAGATTTGAACTTTCTTAATACCAGCATAACGTTGTAACTACTGAGAATATTGACATTAAGATCTTTCGCCCCAATTTTTCAGCTTGGATGTTTTTCCAATTCCTGGGTTGAGAGTGTTAGTGGGATCAGTCATCCGATAAAAAGCCTTAAGTTGGGGTTTAGCTTGATATACATGCCCCACATTATGCTCTGCCGGGTATTCCGCACCTCGTTTATCAAGCAGTTCTATCATTCTTTCTTTCAATGCCTGTACATCTACCCCCTTTTTCACAATGTAATCCTGATGGAACACGTAGCACATAAAATGCCCACAATAAAGTCTGTGTACCAACACATCATCAAACTCTGGGGGTAATTGTTCAAACCACTCACGATCATTACGGCGCAGAGCAATATCCAGTGAAAGGATATTCTCTACTGTGTTGCTATGCACCGCTTGATAACGGATCGCAGAACCACCAGCGGAAAAACGATGCAGGAACGCTTTAGAACCTTCCTTCGGTGTACAAGCAAAGAAATCCCCTTCTACCTGGCCAAAATATTTTTCCAACCAGCTTCTGGCCTCTTCAACCCCATCACCGGACATCTTTAATATTAAATGGTGCTCAAAACGATTACGATATTCTTTTAAACGCTTAGGCAAATGGGAAGGAAGTAAGCGACTTAACCCCTGCATAATGCGATCGACAAGATTGGCAGGCAAAAATGGGATACGATTGAAGATAGCGTCCATTCTCCCCTTTAAAGTAAAATAAGCTGGCATTTTATCAGTACCAAGCTTATCAATCATGATAAAAGTATCTTTACCATAAGTTTCCGCAATATCGAAAATATCCCGGTGCATATATTCACCTGCCACCGGTAAATTATGAAAATTTGCTAATATATGGCGACGCAATTCCGTCAATACGCCAGTTTGGTTGGTACCGATATAAAATACCTGAGACAAAGGTTCTGCCGGAAAAGTATCGAGCCGGACCGCAAACACAACCAGCTTACCCGCACAACCTGAAGCTTCGAATAAACGGCGTTCGTCAGAATTGAAACGAGATGGAGTATCAGCATCTACGTCACGCACTCTTTGGGCATATTCATGATCAGATGCTTTACGCTGCCCCTGTTCTACATCCTGATTACTATAACGTTGCTCTTCCAGACAAGAGAGGATCTCTTCCGGCGTTTCTCCCAAATAGATCCCCAGATGATTAATCAATTCCGGCTTACCGCGCTCATTAACTCGTCCATACAATGCCATTTCGGTATAAGCCGGCCCACGATGAATTAAAGAACCCCCTGAGTTATTGCAGATGCCCCCAACCACAGAAGCGCCGATGCAGGAAGAACCAATAACTGAATGAGGTTCACGCCCCAGTGGCTTGAGCGCACGTTCAAGTTGCCATAATGTACTGCCCGGTAGCGCAACTACCTGATTACACGATTTTAAAATCTGAATCTTATTCATGCGCAGTGTGCTAATGATCACTATGTCACGATCGTAATCCTTGCCATTCGGAGTAGAACCTTCGGTTACCCCCGTGTTGGCCGCTTGCATTAAGATGATTTTATCTGCTTCAACACAGACTTTAAACACACGCCACTGTTCCACCAGTGAACCGGGAAATACGACAGCTAAAGCGTCTCCCTGGCCGGAGCGAAAGCCTTTACGATAACGTTCAGTTTTATGGGGGGCAGTCAGGATATGAGATTTACCGACAATATTGGTCAGGGTAGTAATGAATTGTTGATTTTGAGAGGTTTTTGTACCATTCATAGTCTCTTCCTTAATAATAATCACCTCTCAGAGCATAGATTGTTTTTCTCCATTTACCGTTGAAATTTTTCTTATCTGTAAGCTACCTCGCTGTTTTTTTTCCTAAGCTCCCTTTTCTTCACTATTACGGTAAATTGACAAAATAGAAAAAATAATGGCGCCAAATTCGGCGCCATTATTCTTTTCTAGATATTAAACCATTTCAGAACATTGTGGCATCGGCTGACGGAAGCGACGAGTCAGGAATACCATGTAAATCAGACCAATTGCTCCCCAAGTTAGCCCCAACTCCATAGAACTTTGTTCCAGATTCATCCACAGTACACTAACAGTACAAGCACCTATCACAGGTAATACCAAGAAATTAATTGTATCTTTTAATGTACGGTTACGACGTTCACGGATATAGAATTGAGAAATGACTGACAAGTTCACAAAGGTAAACGCTATCAACGCGCCAAAATTAATCAGAGCTGTTGCAGTCACCAGATCAAAAGTAATCGCAGATAACCCTATAATACCTACCAACGACACGTTGATTACCGGCGTCCGCCATTTTGGATGAACATAGCCAAATACTTTCTCAGGAAATACACCATCACGCCCCATAACATAGAGCAGACGGGAAACCCCTGCGTGAGCCGCCATACCAGAAGCCAAAACGGTGACACAAGAGAAAACCAAGATAATGGCTTGGAACAGAGTACCCGCTACATACAGCATAATTTCTGGCTGAGATTCATCCGGGTTCTTGAACCGAGAGATATCTGGAAAATAGAGCTGTAAGAAATAAGAAACCGCAATAAAGATGACACCACCGATTAATACTGTCAGGAAAATCGCTTTCGGGATCACCTTACCAGCATTCGGTGTCTCTTCGGACAACGAACTAATGCCATCAAACCCCAGGAATGAAAAGCACAAAATCGTGGCCCCAGTAATCATTGGGATTAAATTGGCATCCTCAGAAACGAATGGTTTCGCACTCCATAAAGTCCCAACTCCTTCCCCGTTGTACACACCGTGGATCAATAAACCCACAAATACAACCATAATGGCAACCTGAACAATAACAATACCCGTGTTGAGATTAGCAACAACGTTAATGCCACGCAGGTTAAAAGCTGTCATCAGTAATGCAAAGCCCACAACGAAGATCCACGGATCTACGCTAGGAAAAATGGCCTGAAGATAAATTTTCGCTAACAAGACATTAATCATCGGCATGAACATATAGTCCAATAGCGATGACCAACCCACCATGAAGCCAACATGCGGACTAATGGATTTTTGTGCATAAGTATATGCAGATCCGGCAGATGGGAAACGTTTTACCAATTTCCCGTAGCTCAAGGCGGTAAACAGAATTGCAATCAAAGCAATAGCGTAGGATGTCGGTACGTGACCGTCAGTCAAACCAGAAACAATGCCGAAAGTATCAAAGATGGTCATAGGTTGCAGATAAGCAAGACCCATCATCACCACCTGAACCAAGGTCAGTGTTTTTCTGAGTTGAACACGATTGTTCGCACCAGTCTGGTTGGTGCCTAGTGGAATTACAGTATTACGCGACATGAGCGAAACCTCCCATAACTTCGATTCGTGTTATGACACTACTTAATCGACAGTTACTGGGAAGACTTCGCTTCTGCCTATAGGCAGGAGAGTTAGAGGCTGGATTATACGCAGAGCGCAACGCTCCGTAGTCATCGATGCAGCAGCATGTACCGATTGGTACAAGTGCGAAAGAGAATAATTGCTCCATATTAGCGTTCCTCATTACGGCAACCGATCCTCGTTGCGGTTGCTCGTGGGCCAATTATCTATCCGGCTCAGAGTCCGGCCTCTGGTATAGTAAAAAATAAGTCAAAGCAAAAAAAATAACCGACACATATAAACGCATCAGTTATTCTCTAGTGGGCGAATTCTGCACTCGAAGACCTGAAATAGCAATACTCGCCGCACTAAAAGTTCATTATTTTTTACCACACTCATCAATGACGCTATGGAATTTAACGGTGTCATATACATTTCTTTGACGTGAGCTAAGTTTTAACACAACACAAAACGGATTGCTATTCAGTTTTTACCGGTATAAGTAAAAAACAAAAATCCCCTCTGTCAGCAACAAACAAAGAGGATTATGACACTGTTAGTTAGAACGCGTTATTAAAAGTCGTAATTGATACCAATGTTATAGCGACGGCCATCCAGTTGTGCCCCATAATTCTCACTGGTAACACGTTTATCAAATACGTTATATACACCGCCCAACACGCGTAAATCTTTGGTCAGATTATAAACAGCGCCTATATCCACAAAGGCATAAGACGGCGTTCCTTCACTCATTCTTTCACCACGATCTAAATAATCTGAAGTTTTGCCACGGAAGTTAACTCGGGTCCAAGTTTGCATTTCTGGCAAAGCTTGCCAGTTCAGAGTCGCATTCACCATATGTTTAGGCATTTTGTTCAAAGGTTTTCCTTTGTTTTTCCCACTCTTCTGTTCTGAATCAGTGTAAGTGTAGTTTGCAGCCAATGACCAGTTTTCAACGATATCCCAGTTCATTGTCGCTTCTATACCACGAATATTAGCTTTTTGTACGTTTATACGTTCACTGATAAATGTATATACATGTGGATCCGTTCCGATAGTGCAAGGTTTTGAACTCTTCCTACTACAAGCTGTGATTTCTGTGATTTTATCTTTAAAATCAGTATTAAATATGGTCAATCCAGCATTAAAATTATCCCGATTGTTCCACATAACACTAATTTCTTCATTGACACTTTTCTCTGGTTTCAAATTCGGGTTACCCAGAATAATACCATTTCCAACATAACCACCTGTTTGCTGCCCCCAATCCGCCGAAATATAACGCAAATCCGGAGAACGGTAACCTGTAGATACACCACCTTTAATTGTCCATTGTTCATCTACATGCCACACACCATATAAGCGTGGAGTCCAATGACTGCCAAAATTCTCGTCCTTATCCATACGGATACCACCAGTCAAGGAAAAGTCATTGGTCATCTGCCACTCCTCCTCAGCAAACAACGCCCAACTCCAGCGAGTCAATTTATCCAAGCCATTAGTAGAAGCTAGTCTATTATCACCACCATGTAAGTTCTCATAACGATATTGCCCCCCGATACTCACAGTATGATCATCTAACTGAAAGACGGTTTGGTTATTAAATACAGTATCTTTATACCTCATATCACGCCCAGGATTACGTGAATCATCATGTTGAATATATGAAGTCATGGTACCGAAATCATAAATGCCATTATGCGTAATAGAATAGTTATTACGATCATAATCATTTTTCGAGTCACTATAACGAGACGATTTTCCTTTAATAGCATTACGCTTCTGCTCATAACGACCCGCTTCAAAATCAAAAGTATTCTTATCATCAGGTGTTAGAGAAAGAGTTGCTGAACCGTTACGCATTTCTTGCTCATTAAAGCCATTAATAAATTTATCTTCGTTGCGGTGAGAATATAGGCCATTGACTTTCAAGCCTAACAAGCCATCAACCACTGGCCCTGCTGCATAAACACTGCTCTGATAACTGTTACCTGAATCTTTACTTTCAGTTAATGTCGTATCAGTACGGAAATTGGTTCTCCACTCCTTCTGAACTTTACGGGTGATCACGTTAATCACCCCTCCCATCGCATCAGAACCATAAAGGGAAGACATAGGACCGCGTACCACTTCGATGCGTTCTATCGCGGCCAATGGCGGCAACCAACCCTGCTCAATACCCGAATTATCACTGTTTGGACGAGTACCACGGGTGTCAACACGCTTCCCATCGATCAAAATCATAGTATATTGAGGCGACATACCACGAATACTGATATCACTGTTGCTAGCACCACCTGTAACAACGACCCCCGGCACATCTTTCAATGCATCAGTCACATCACGATAAGCCTTCGTTTCCAATTGTTCACGGCTCACCACAGAAATAGACGCTGGCGCATCTTCAATTTTCTGTTGAAAGCCTGCTGCTGTAGTCACAATAATAGTGTCATTATTGCTACTAGCCGCAAAAACTGAGCTAGATGAGATTGCCGCAATAACGCCTAACGCGATTTTTCTTTTATTAAAAACACCCATTCTCGATTCTCCAAGAGATATAATTTCACTTTATTCATCTATAAAAATGGATAATCAACATGTGCTCAAATAACGAGGATAAAATATTCACCTCTGTGTGGTTTTATTATTTTTTTAGTTTGCTTATATCTTATTAACTTATTCCATTTACTATCCTTTGCGGTTAAAGATTAAATCCCAGCATTAGCCAGACAAAAACTGTAGCTTTCAAATACAGTTAGCTTTTAAACACACAGTAATATAAGGTAAATAAACCACTCCCCATGTACGATGATGCACATTCTGATCTTTGTGCGTATTCCACGCCTATGCTTTATTAAAAACATAATTTAAACAACAAGTTAAATTTAATCCTCAATCTTTATCTTTGAAATCAATACCTGTAAAATACCCCTCTGATAATTGTGTTTAATTCCTTACCATGTCACAAAACCGTATTAACATCACAAAATACCCAAGGTAATAATATTACGATAATATGTTTCTCGTGATACCAGCACTATTACGTGATATTGATCACTGAAATTCAGCTCACTAAGTAGTTCATTTAATAAAAATGAATAATCAACGTATGCTAAGGTAACGAAAATAAAATATTTATCCCTGTGTAGTTCTATTAGTTTACTAACATCTTATTACCATAAAGTATAAAACTGTATTTTTATTGGCTATAATAATCTATCTTATTAAGTCATTCTATTTACTACCCTTGGCAGTAAAGAGTAGATCTCGACATTAGTCAGACAAAAAATATAGCTTTTAAAACACCGTAGTATAAGGAAAATAGATCATTCCCTCATGTACAGCTATGTACATTCCAGTTTTGTGTGCAATTTATGCCATACTTTGTAAAAAATATAATTTAAATAACAAGTTAAAATGAACTCTCACTCGCTAGCTTTGAAACCAATCCATCAACTAATACTTGGGGAATACCCTGAGAACAACGTTCAATTCTGCCTTTGACGCCATAAACCTGTGCCAGACTCTCTGACGTAATAACTTGCTCTGGAGTTCCTTCTGCAATTAAATGGCCTTTTTGCAACATTAATACATGCTCACCATGACGCAATGCGATATTAATGTCATGTACAACGACCACAGTAATAATATTCCGCCAATACGTTTCTTGCGCCACCAGCGCCATTACGTGATATTGATAATTTAAATCCAGCGCACTAAGCGGTTCATCTAACAATAATAACGTTGGCTTACGGATTAACGATTGCGCCAATCCGACCAACTGTTTTTGACCGCCAGATAACTGATCTAAATAACATAACGCCAGGTGTTCAATCCCCAACTGACGTAATAACGACATCACCTCTTCCTCACTGGTTTCAGAATAACGCCATCCGGACGCTCGTTGAGCAACGATAATCGATTCTAGTACGTGCAAATGAACACCAGCAGGTAAACTCTGTGGTAAATAAACCACATTTTCCGATCTCTGGGCAAAACTCATCTTCATCAAATCTTGACCATCAAGCCAAAGTTGACCTGTTGCACGATTTAAACCAGCCAAAGAACGCAGAAGTGTTGATTTACCGCTACCATTTGGCCCCAACAGTACCGTAATTTTCCCACGCGGCAACGGAGCAACATTCAGATTTTCAATAACCGAATGTTTCGGATAACCCGCAAAAAAATTGCTAATGGTTAATCCCGAGCTCATATATTCCCCCTATGACGTAAAATTATGCTAAGGAAGAATGGAACCCCCACTAACGCAGTAACGATCCCAACAGGAATAACAACACCAGGG
Organism: Photorhabdus aegyptia; assembly: GCF_000612035.1. Taxonomy (NCBI): domain Bacteria; kingdom Pseudomonadati; phylum Pseudomonadota; class Gammaproteobacteria; order Enterobacterales; family Morganellaceae; genus Photorhabdus; species Photorhabdus aegyptia. Next base: position 11,262 of record NZ_JFGV01000015.1, read on the forward strand.
ATCAGGTTCTTCGAAGCAATGGACGCCATAGAGAGCACCAATGCACCAATTAGGGCACTAGCTGGCAAATAGAAACGATGATCTTCACCAAACGTCATACGGGCAATATGTGGCGCAATTAAACCGACAAAGGCAATTGGCCCAACGAATGCAACGGCTAAAGCGGCAAGAATACTGATACGCAATAATGTCCCCAAGCGCAGACGACGAACATCGATACCAAAACTGATTGCACGATCTTCACCCAGGCGCAGCGCTGTCAGTCTCCAGGAATTCATCATTGAAATAGGAAAAACGGCTGCAAACACCAACAACATAACACCCAATTTTATCCAAGTTGCTCTGGCAAGACTACCCATTGTCCAGAGTACTAACCCCTGAAGGGTATCTTCCGTTGCGATAAACTGCATCATGGAAACCAATGCTTCAAAGGTAAAGACCAATGCAATACCAAATAATACTACCCCAGACGTAGCAACTCGTGTCAAACGAGTGATCGTATCCAGCACCAATGCGGCCAACAAAGCGAAAATGAAAGCATTCGCAGAGATGAACCATTGATCAGGCACGCCAGGAATACCAATACCGGATACAATCGCCAACGCCGCACCAAATGCAGCCGCTTGAGCAACCCCCAGAGTAGAAGGACTGGCTAATGGGTTATTTAAGATCGTCTGCATTTCCGCGCCAGCCAGCCCAAGAGACAAGCCAATCACTACCGCCATCAAGGCATATGGTAAACGGATATCCCAAACAATTACCCGTGTACCCGCATCCACACTCTCTGGCGACACTAAAGTCTGCCAGAGAGATGACAAAGATAAACCTGATGGCCCTATCGTAAAATCTAATACCAATGACACACCAATAATCAGCACGATGAATACCATCATCACAATACGGCGGCGTAAAATATATTGGTAATGGACTTTTACACTGCTGTCATCTAATTGTTGTTTCACCATTGGCTCAGTAGTGGCGCTCATTATTCCCGTTACCTGACTTACCGATTACTTCTCACTGATCCAGTAGACCCCTGATGGATCAACCGCCAGGAATTTACTGTGTAATTCATTCAGCGTCTTTTGCGGATCTAAATCTGCAAATTGCTTAGGATAAAACCATTTAGCAAATACTTGAGTTGCTACCACATTATATGGAGAGTTGTAGTAGTTATGCCAAATCGCATAATCTCTGCCCTCTTTGACCGCAGTCAACGAGCTAATACCTTTACGTTCAGTCATTTGTTTCAGACTGGCTTTTGCTAATTCAGGCGTAGATTGCGCTCCCAGTTTTACACCAGGTTCATTACTGTCTGGTGCTTTTGCACCACTAGCAATGTAAATATAAGGGTCAACTGCAATAATTTTTTCAAGGTTCATGTTACCAAGTACGCTTGGCAGAACACCTTTAGCAATGTTTTTACCACCAGCCAAATCGATAAAGTTACCCATATTACCGTCACCGGCAGTTGCACAGCAGTCTTCAAAAGCACCCGCTCTCAAATCGATAAATACTGTTGGTTTTTTCTCTTCCGGGATTTTATTAGTGATGTCAGTCACCAGCTTTACATTTTTTTCGTAAAAATCGGCATATTCCGCCGCTTGTTTCTCACGATTTAGTACTTTACCTAGCATACGAATGCTCGGCAGCGTATTCTTTAACGGCTCAGTACGAAAATCGACAAATACAACCGGAACACCTGCCTTTTCAAGTTGAGCGACCAATTCGCTGTCTTTACCAGGACCATGACCAGACAAACCAAAAATAGCGATATCCGGGTTGAGAGTTAATACTTTTTCAGAACTGACACTATCAGCACTGGTATTACCAATCAAAGGAACCTTGTCAATTTCAGGGAATTTAGCTTTATAGACAGCATAAGACTGTGGGTCCAATTTGCGGAAATCACCTTGCCAACCTGCGATACGGGCCAGTGGTTTATCGCCTTCAAGTAAAGCGATAGCGTGGAACAAACGGCCCTCGCCCAACAAAACACGATTTACATTCTCAGGAACTTCAACGGTGCGACCAACTATGTCGGTGACCGTTTCAGCCCATGATGCGAAGCTTGCCACGACTGCCGAACCCGCTAACAGGCCGACACTGATACTCTTTGCTACAGATCGAGATATAAATTTCATTTTGCTAGCCCTTTGATATTAATAATTATGGCATTAACAATAGGACAAATGAGAATACTTATCAATATGATCTACACAAATTTTGGTAAATTACGTGATTAATTGTATGATTAACTCTATGAAAAATAAAAAACACCCATCTGATCACAAAATGGGGGTTTTCTTTTAATTTCCTATCAATAACGGCTGATCTACTCAGATAAATAAAACATTAAGATAATAATAAACTAACCGCGAATCGAATTAAAAAACCATAAAAACCAGACGGGCAGGAATTTTTTCAAAGATCCCTGCCCGTCTGCTAATCACGATTTAACATATTCACATTCACTGGTTTGCGATATCAGGAAATTTCATCTCGCTATATTTAATAAAGTGAGTTTTCTTCACTAACTTGTAACCAAACCAAATCAATAAAAATAGTGGAATACCAATATAAGTAGCAGTGACACCATACCAATCAATTTTATCTTGTAGAAATGCTTGATAATTCTGTCCTAGTGTGATAGTCAGACACAAAACAAACGCAAAGATTGGGCCAACCGGGAAAAATCCCGAACGATAAGGTAATTTACTTAAATCCAATCCCTGAGCTATATAGCCACGGCGGAAACGATAATGGCTGATAGCAATCCCCAACCATGCAATAAAACCGGTCATCCCGGAAGTATTCAACAACCACAGATAGACGGTCTGATTACCGTACATTGAACTGAGGAAACACAACGCAGCAACCACTGTTGTTGCATACAAAGCATTACGTGGAACACCGCCTTTGGATAATTTGCCAAAAATCTTCGGTGCTTTACCCTCTTTTGCCAATGTGAACAACATACGAGTCGATGCATACATACCTGAATTACCCGCAGACAACACAGCCGTCAAAATAACCGCATTCATCATAGCCGCGGCGGATAATAAACCGGCGTTTTCAAATACCAACGTAAACGGACTAACACTGATATCACCGACCTCATTACGCAGTAGGCTTGGATCAGTATAAGGAATAATCAGACTGATGATCAGGATTGCAAAAATATAGAACAACAGAATACGCCAGAATACCTTACGCACAGCACTGGGAACATTTTTCGCCGGATCTTTTGATTCACCCGCCGCAATGCCAATCAGCTCGGTTCCCTGGAAAGAAAACCCAACTATCATCGCCACGCCAATCATGGCTGCGAAGCCACCAGCAAAAGGCGCATCACCAACAGTCCAGTTATGCCATCCAGCCCCCTCAGCTCCTTTCATGATACCGGCTATCATCAGTAATCCGACCACAATAAAGACAATAACCGTACTGACTTTAATTAAAGAGAACCAGTACTCAGCTTCACCAAATCCTTTCACTGAAATAAAATTCAATAGGAAAATCAGCGCGAGGAATAGCGCACTCCAGATCCAACCCGGCATATCCGGCAACCAATACCCCATAACCAATTGAGCAGCAACCAAATCCACCGCGATAGTCACCGCCCAGTTGTACCAATAGTTCCAACCCAAGGCAAAACCAAACCCTTCTTCAACATATTTGGAACCGTACGTTGAGAAAGAGCCGGAAACCGGCATATAAGCGGCCAGTTCACCCAAACTGGTCATCAGGAAATAAACCATCAAGCCAATTAATGCATAGGAAAGTAATGCTCCGCCAGGCCCTGCCTGTGAAACTGTCGCACCTGAAGCCACGAATAACCCGGTGCCTATTGATCCGCCAACGGCAATCATCGCCAGATGCCGAGCTTTCAATTCACGTCGCAAATGTTGCGCTACTGGTTTCCCGGAAACACTTTTTTGTTGTTGAGACATTCTGTTCCTGTTAGCTGCGAATAAATCTGATGGCGGATTGTAACAAATCCTCACTATCAAAATAGCGAGGAAGCGCTGTTATAAGATACCTTCATAATTTAGAGAAAATTATAAGTAACACAGCTAATTCTGGATTTTAGATAGAACGTAAACCTTACCGGCAATAACTGAGCAATTTTTGCAATGCGTTAGACATGTGCTTTTGCCGATGATGAATTAGGTACAATGTTCTGAAAAGTCTTAATCCTGGCACTTTTAACTCCAGTAAAGTGTGATTTTGCAATTGTTCTGCAACGACTCGTCTGGATAAGCAACTGATACCCATACCAAATTTGACCGCATGCTTTATCGCTTCAGAGTTTCCCAATTCCATCAAAATCTTGAACCCAGGTAAACGGGCAAACAACAGATGATCCAGCACTTCTCGTGTACCCGATCCGCTCTCCCTTAATATCCATGATGCCTTAACTAAATCATCCAATTTTAAATCCTGCTTAGCTAACGGATTTTCGGGAGAAGAAAAAACAACCAACTCATCCTCCATCCATAGCTGAGTTATCAACTCAGGACTATGACAGGAACCTTCAATCAAACCAAGATCAACACGGAATTCCAGCACAGAATTGATCACATCCTGCGTATTACTGATATTTAACTCTAACGGCGTATCAGGAAAATCGTGACGATAATTTGCCAGCATTTCCGGCAACATATAATTACCAATGGTACTACTGGCAGCGATACGTAACGCTCCCAACTCCTGTTTGAATAACTGCTGAATTTCCCCTGCCTGCTCTAGCAACGCCAAAGCCTTGGGATAAAGGAGGCGGCCATGTTCATTAGTCACCAACCGCTTTCCTACCCGATCAAAAAGCTGTACGCCAAGTTGGTTTTCCAGATCCGTTAATGAGGCGCTCACTGCGGACTGAGATAACGCCAATTGCTGAGAAGCTTGCGTCGTTGAACCGCTTTTCAATACCTCAGTAAAAACTTCCAACTGCCTCAATGTGATGTGCATATTGCCCCGCAAAATATGGTGTCAGTCAAAGTTAGCTTGTTTTAATTTTATACAGTAATAAACAACTTAACAAAAATCCTCTTTTTTACCACTTTTTCAGATTACATATAAAAATATTATCAATTTTAATGATAACTTAATCTGCTATATGCTTATGCTTAAAACATATAAGCAAAGTGAGAAACATCTATGTCTGATATTCGTGCTGAAAGATTCAACAAACAATCATCTATCCCCGGTATCAAATTAATACCAGGGTTAATATTGGCGGCAATACTTACTGCAATTTCAATATATGCCGGAAATATCCCGTGGTTTATTAATATGGGACTGGGCACATTAACACTGGCGATCCTTGCGGGGATTATTGCCGGTAATACTGTCTACCCTTTACTCAAACCTTATTGCGATAAGGGTATCCATTTCTCAAAACATTATCTCTTGCGAGCCGGTATTATTCTTTACGGTTTTCGTTTGACATTTCAACAAATTGCCGATGTTGGTATTACCGGCCTTCTGATTGATGCAGTGATATTATCTTCCACTTTCTTTATTACAATCTGGCTAGGCAAATCACTGTTTGGATTAGATCAACAAACGGTAATACTAATTGGCGCCGGTAGCAGTATCTGCGGCGCAGCAGCTATTATGGCAACAGAGCCGGTAGTAAACGCCCCTGCCAGTAAAGTTGCTGTTGCGGTATCGACAGTTGTCATCTTTGGCACTATCGCTATTTTCATTTATCCGTGGTTTTATCAACTCAATGAGTATTATCAGTGGTTACCACTTACTCAGGAAACTTTCGGTATCTTTACTGGCTCTACCATTCATGAAGTTGCTCAAGTTGTTGCTGTTGGACATGCGATTAGTGATCAAACGGAAAACGCAGCCGTTATCAGTAAAATGCTCAGGGTTATGATGTTGGCGCCATTCCTGTTGTTATTATCCCGTTACATTAGCCGAGCCAGCACTAAAAATGGAAAAAACCGTCAGGAAAAAACACCAATGACTATCCCTTGGTTTGCGGTGATGTTTATTGCAATAGCGGGTTTTAATTCTTTCAATTTACTACCTGCCGCAATAGTTCATTTTCTGATTAATATCGATACTATTATGCTTACTATGGCAATGGGGGCATTGGGTTTAACGACTCATGTGAGCGCCATCCGTCAGGCCGGATTTAAACCCATTTTATTAGCTCTAATTTTATTTGTCTGGCTGATGGCGGGTGGTTTTTTGATAAATCTGGGCATTCAACATTTGTTTGGTTAATCAAAGTCCGCACGGAAAAATTTCAGCAACATATAACCTTTCCATTCTTAATGGTTCATTGAGTAATTGAACAATGTCATAATGACGTAAAGTAGGAAGGAGAAAAATATGAAATTTGTTGGAGCACATGTCAGCGCTGCCGGCGGAGTTGATCAAGCGGTTATCCGGGCACATGAATTAAAAGCTACCGCCTTTGCCCTATTTACAAAAAATCAGCGCCAGTGGAATGCTCCACCTTTAGCCGCTGATGTTATCGATAAATTTAAAGAAAATTGTGAACGTTATGGATATGGCCGTCGGCAAATTCTCCCTCACGACAGTTATCTGATTAATCTCGGCCATCCAGAAAGTGAAGCTCTGGAAAAATCCCGGCTAGCTTTTATTGATGAGATGCAACGTTGCGAACAATTAGGGATCGATCTATTAAATTTTCATCCTGGCAGCCATCTCAATAAAATAGATGTGGATAAATGCCTCGCACGTATTGCAGAATCTATCAACATTGCTCTCAATAAAACCCAGGGAGTCACTGCTGTTATCGAAAATACGGCAGGTCAAGGCACTAATCTAGGTTTCAAATTTGAACATCTGGCGGCAATTATTGATGGAGTTGAAGATAAAAGCCGAGTGGGTGTCTGTATTGATACCTGTCACGCCTTTGCTGCTGGCTATGATTTACGTACGGATGATGTTTGTAAACAAACTTTTCAACAGTTTGAAAAAGTTGTTGGTTTTCAATATCTATGCGGAATGCATTTAAATGATGCCAAAAGTGAATTCGCCAGCCGTGTTGACCGACATCATAGCCTTGGAGAAGGAAATATTGGCAAAACACCTTTCAGTTATATTATGAAAGATGCTCGTTTTGATGGTATTCCTCTCATCCTTGAAACGATAAACCCAGATATTTGGCCGCAAGAAATTGCCTGGCTGAAGTTACAACAACATTAATTATTCTTTAATTAAAGCATCATTCAACGGGTATCAGTTCAACGTTAGCCATCATGGCCGCTAATTCGGGGCGATTACTGATACCTACATTAGGCTGGCTAACGGCAAGCGCAGATACAGCCGTCGCCAATCGCAAAGTATGTTCACTGGATTCTCGCATCAGCAAACCATAAACCAAACCACCAACCATTGAGTCACCAGCCCCAACAGTGCTGACGATTTTACAATGTGGTGGTTTTGCCAACCATGCTCCAGAAGCATTAACCCATAATGCCCCCTGCTCACCCAAGGATATAACAACATGAGCGATTCCTTGATCCCTGAGTTGATGCGCAGCCATGATGATATCGGATAACTCAGGTAACAGGCGCCCTGCCCATACTTCAAGCTCATGGCGATTCGGCTTCACTAGCCAAGGGGATGCTTTTAATCCTGCGACCAATGCTTCACGGCTGCTATCGAAAATAATACAAGGGCAAAGCTGACGCAGGCAGGTCATCCAGTCGGTAAACGATTCAGCAGAGACACCAGCAGGTAAGCTTCCACTCACAACCACCATATCAAACTGCCCAAGCCATGAAAGCGAATCATTAACAAATCCTGACCATTCAGCTTCACCGACATAAAAACCAGAGAAGTTAAAATCTGTCACTTCACCGCTTCCTTCTGTCAATTTGACATTAATCCGTGTTCTGCCCGGTACTAAATGAAAACGATTAACCATACCATTTTCATTGAAGAATTGTTGAAATCCTTCCTGATTTTCCTTACCCAAAAAACCACTCACCGTGACATCAATACCTAAGTCGCGCAAAACTTTAGCAACATTATTGCCTTTTCCCGCAGCATGTAGTCCGGCGGTTTGCACTCGATTGATCGCCCCCTTGACGATCTCCGGGCATAACCCCACTAAATCATAAGCAGGGTTTAGGGTGATAGTGGCAACTCTACGACTCATTTTGCCCAATGTCTCCTAAGTAGATAATCATCATTACTACGAATTTTCAGTTCTATTTATATCACTTTATATCACTAAAATTGAATCGTTTCAGTTAAATTCCGTACTTTATTGATCGTTGCCTTAAACTGATTTACGGATAAGAATAGCATTGAGTTTTTCTCAATATGAGATGCAAATTTGTTGAAATTTAGATGAAGGAATAAACCAAATGTCTGTCATTGTGGGTGTTGGCGTTGTTATTGTAAATGAACATGGACAAGTATTACTAGGAAAACGCAGCAGTAAACATGCGCCATACTGGTCAATCTTTGGTGGTCATGTTGATGCCGGAGAAACTTTTGAGCAATGTGCAATCCGTGAAATTGCAGAAGAAACAGGCTTGACGATTCAGTCACCAAAAGTCTACGGTATTTGCAATAACCTTCAAACTTATCAACAGGAAGGAAAACACACTATTTCGGTGTGTTTACTGGCAAAACATGCAGGAGATGAACCGAAATTGATGGAACCAGAAAAATGTGAACAACTTATGTGGTGCAATCCTGATAATCTTCCTGAACCTCATTTTGAAGCCAGTCGGAATGCAATAAAAATGTGGCAAGAAAATAAATTTTATCTGACCGAATGAACTAACTTATGTTAGTTCAATTTCAAATAATCCTTTATGACATCTATTTACACTCTATAGACAAAAATGTATCTTTAAGCTAGTACAAAGAAACAATATACCAGCAGGAGTTAAATATGTCCATTGAGACAACCCAGAGTTTAAAACGCCCTCCCATACTGGGAGGTGCAATGATCATTGCCGGAACTGCTGTCGGTGCAGGAATGTTCTCTACTCCTGTGGTAACTTCTGGAGTCTGGTTTACTGGCTCAATTATTTTGCTGGTTTACACATGGGCGTGTATGTATTTTTCCGGCTTGATGATACTAGAAACCAACCTGAACTATCCATCAGGCGCCAGCTTCCATACCATGACTAAAGATTTACTCGGTAAAGGATGGAATGCCATCAATGGTATCTCTATTGCATTCGTGCTTTATATATTGACCTATGCCTATATTTCAGCGGGCGGCTCAATTATTGTCCACAACTTTAAAAATATTATTCCGATATCACAGGCAAATGCTGGCCTTATTTTCGCCTTTATCGTTGCACTTATTGTCTGGTTATCGACTCAAGCTGTGGATCGTCTGAGCACAATTTTGATCGGCGGTATGGTGATTACTTTTTTTATGTCCGCTGGCGGTATGTTTACCGAAGTTAAATATGTCATCCTGTTTAATCAGACGGATGCTATATCAAACGACACATCAACAAGTTATATGCCTTATGCTTTAGCCGCTCTGCCCTATTTACTGGTTTCATTCGGATATCACGGTAACATTCCAAGTTTAGTAAAATATTATCATAAAGATAGCAAAGCTGTTATTCGCAGCCTGTTATTCGGTACGTTAATCGCATTAGCTATTTACATCTTGTGGCAATATGTCATTCAGGGAAATATTCCCCGCGAAGTATTCAAACAGATTATTGCTGATGGAGGGAATATCGATGCTTTATTAAAGCACATGGATAATACAACAAACAGCGAAACCGTTCACCAGCTTCTAAATGCCTTTTCTTATATGGCATTAGCAAGTTCATTTCTTGGTGTCTCTTTAGGGCTATTTGATTACATAGCTGACTTCTTTGATTTTAAAGATAATAACACCGGCCGGTTAAAATCTGCATTAGTGACATTTATTCCACCAACAGCACTAGCTTTACTGTTCCCCAATGGTTTTCTATATGCTATTGGTTTCGCTGGATTCGCTGCAACTATCTGGGCTGTCATTATTCCAGCACTTATGGCTCGGGCAAGTCGCCAACGCTTCCCAGAAGCCAGCTACCGAGCGCCAGGAGGAAAATTCCTTATTGGGTTTGTCATCCTGTTTGGTCTGATAAATGCTATAGCTCATATTTTGTCCTCCATTGATTTATTACCTGTGTATCGTTGATATAAAACATTCTTACTACAACCCCAATGTAAAAAAACAGCGGGGTTTTTTAATCCCTACTTGCCTAATGCCCTGACTGCGAGTAATTTTGTCGCCGATTATTCTCTTGCAGTTTTATGGAAGGTTACATATGGCTAAAGCCAACGAAATTAAACGCGGTAGTGCCGTCAGTTATAATGGTAAATTACTGCTAGTCAAAGACATTGATATTCAAGCACCAAGCGCCCGGGGAGCTAGCACATTATATAAAATGCGCTTTACTGATATCCGCACCGGTCAGAAAGTGGAAGAACGTTTCAAAGGCGATGATATCCTTGATACGATCAGCCTGACTCGCCGTAGCGTTAACTTTTCCTATATTGATGGTGATGAATATGTTTTCATGGATGATGAAGATTTCACACCTTATCACTTTAAAAAGGAACAAATCGAAGAAGAGTTATTATTTATTCCCGAAGGTGGCCTGCCGGGCATGCAAGTTCTGACAATAGAAGGACAAGTCATTGCCCTTGAACTACCACAGACAGTCGATATGGTTATCGAAGAAACAGCCCCTGGAATTAAAGGCGCTTCAGCCAGTGCACGGACAAAACCTGCCAAAATGAGCACCGGACTCACCGTGCAAGTACCTGAATATATCAGTAGCGGGGAAAAAATCCGTATTCATATTGCAGAACGTCGCTATATGGGACGTTGCGATTAACAATATTATCTAATTCTGAGTTGCCCGGTATAAAACAGGGTAACTCACTTTAGCTATTCCATTAATTAAATCAGTCACCTACTTTCCCTTTAGCATTTAGAGATAATTTAAATTCTCAAATAAAATACAACATAAATTTGTCACTCATTCATTTTAGCAATGACAAATAAAATCCTTACTCCTCTTCTAAAATTTTTCTTAACATCAATTATAGAAAATTGTAACAACACCGATTTTATCTTTTCCTTTTATCCATTTAATCTCTGTTACCCCCATTTGGTGTGGTAAATAAAAATAAATATCATTTTGCAAATCGAGCTTTCGTCGTTGGGTAATTTTATGTCCCTTTCGCCAACAAGTGGTGTCAGCCCAGTTATCACGCCAATCAAAACGACACGGTGATTCAACGATCGCACCTGAAAAGCGAATAACCCCTGTATTTGATGTTGTTTCTGATCCGCTATTGACAAAACCAGGAATCATCAGAAAAAAGCAACCCATCATAACCCGGAACATAGACATAAAGCCCTCACCATAAAACAGCATCATTCGCTGCGATTTCCAAAAATGAAATCAACCTAGAAATCGGAAAAATTTATGAGTCTATGTATTGGTAACGGCTATTTTCGTTGTTTATTTATGATTTTTAGCGATTAAAGCTGATTAAGATATTTATATCCTCCAAAATTAGAATTATCAGAGATAATTATCAATAAATTAAGAATTTACAACCTTAAACACCACAACATCATTCAATAAAAACCCGCAGAATTGAACAGATATAGTTACCAAAGTAAATAAAAAATGAAGGAAAAAGCACAAGGTAGATAAAAAAACAACAAATTAACTTATGATTAAGAATTGTGACATTATTACTCAATATTTGTTATATTAACCAACATAATTGTAAGTTTAGTTACCACTTATTTTATTTTTAACAAATAGGTCTCCCATGACACGCAGTCACTCATTTACCATATTTATATTGAACCTGTTGGGGATTACTCTGTTTCTCTCTTGGTATTTACCAGAACAGCACGGTTTTTGGTTCAAAATCGACTCTGCAATCTTCCACTTCTTTAATGAGAAATTAATCCCAGGTTCAGTATTCACAGAATTTGTAGCATTTGTGAATATCAGGGCTTTCGATGCCATTTCGCTTTTATGTATGGGATTACTATATTACAACGCTTTTCGTAAACAGAATTACGATGGCAAACGCAGATTATTCATGATTGGTCTGGTCATGATAATAAGCGCAGTTATACTTAACCAAATCGGTCATCTACTCCCAGTTATCCGCCCAAGTCCAACATTAACCTTTGATCATATCAATCGTATTAGCGAAATGACCAATCTGGCAACAAAAGATGCATCAGGCGATAGCTTTCCAGGCGATCACGGATTAATGCTTCTGATTTTTAGCTGCTTTATCCTTCGCTATATCTCAGGTAGAGCATTCTGTATCGCATTATTGATCATGGTAATCTTTGCATTACCTCGTATCATGGCAGGAGCGCATTGGTTCACTGATATTGCCGTCGGCTCTTTATCACTGGTGCTAATCGGAACAAGTTGGCTACTATTAACACCATTAAGTGACATCATGATTAACTGGCTGGATAAGAATCTGCCACAAATTGGTCGCACAATTTAAGATCTTTCCCTTAAACTCTTTTTACCGAATAATATTGGGAAGATATTTAACCTTCCCAATAGCTCATAAAACCCACATAAATAACATAAATTAGCAACACTCCTGATCTCTCCTACTTAGAAATCTAATTTTTTGTAAATTATGTCATTAAATACTCGCCTTTTCCTGATTGTTTCTGTACTCTCGGTCTGAATGACATTTATTGTAAATATCGTTATAAAACGTGGCATCAGGCGCGTTTTTTCACCAAGCGCGTTGTTTACTCATTGTTTTTTCTAACACCAGGCTTCGAAGCGTTTGATATTTTTCAATAATAGCGACCAACTAAGGTAAGGATAGCAAGGGAAAACAAAAATAATGGTCAAGTCTCAACCGGCTCTGAGATACATTACGCGGCTGATACCCGCGCTGTTCGTAGCGATCACTTTATCCGCGTGCAGCTCGCCAGATTCATCAAGGTTTCGTAACACACAAACTGATACGCATGCAGTAAACGGTAAGAACGGCTTCTTACTTCAAGCGTCTCAGGATGAATTCGAAGCGCTTGTTCGTAATCTGGATATAAAATCTAAAATTCTTAGTCAATACAATGGCTGGAAGGGCGTTGCGTATCGACTCGGTGGCGATACTAAACGCGGTATAGATTGTTCTGGCTTTGTTCAACGTACTTTCCGCGATCAGTTTGGTATGGAACTGCCACGTTCAACATTTGAACAACAAAATATTGGCAAAAAAATCGACCGCTCAAAATTGCGCCCCGGCGATTTAGTCTTATTTAAGACAGGTGCACGAACCAGGCATATTGGCATCTATGTTGGCAATGACCAATTCGTCCATGCTTCTACCAGCAATGGTGTCGTCGTTTCCAACTTAAGCAGCACATACTGGAGCAAACGTTATTACGGCGGTCGTCGAGTCATCAGCAATAGCATGGTACCTAACGGCTGATGGTACCTAACGGCTGATTGTACCTAACGGATAAAAAGTACCTAACGGCTAAAAATTTTTCCCTTGCCCACAAAAAAGCGCCTCCATCAAAGGAAGCGCTTTTCGCGTTTATATCAGAATGGATAAAGCGCAGTTATCTTTTCAGCAATGGCAGCGCCAAGTGTCTTCAAACGACACATAACCGCACTTTCATCTTCACTATTAATAAATAAGCACGGTTGACCTTCCAACTCAATCACAGTGCTTCCGATTTGCATATCAGCAAGTGATTGCTGCAATTTTTGCATAACATTCCACGCAGCCCCGTCCTCGTGGCTGAGTAACTTCAACCCCATCAGGCTGCTCTCTGCATTCACTTCATCAACCGGAAGTGGCTCAACTTTGATACCCACAAAACCGGGTGACCACCTGTAACTTTGCGGCAGCCGATGTACTACCGAAAGCTGAATATTATTCACGAATCATTCCTACCTGAAAGAACATAGATACAAAAGTTAAAGTTAGCGGCTATCTTCAGGTGTTCTACTCGCCAAAACCGAATAACTAACCCCCAAAAAAGGTAAACGAAAAGTTAAATTTGTGTTTATAGTATTACATTAATTCCAAATTTCACCTTAGAAAAAGTGAGATCAATCTCTCATTTCTCATATATTTATACTTTTTTTAAAGAAAACTCAACTAATTTTTATGCAAAAACCCAACTTTATGTTTAATGATTATTTACATATTTTATTTTTTCAACTCAACACTTTAACATAAAAATCAAATAAGAACTGTAAAAACAAATAGATAACAATGTGTTTTATAAGGTATAATTAAAGACAACCTAATAATAACGCCATTTAATATTTGTTAATTTAACAAAAATACAACAAAGACTTATAATTACTATCAATGCATCAACAACAACTTATTCTCATGGCAGAACATTTCGGAATTTCCTTACAGTCAAAAGTTAGACTGTTAGCCCAACGGGAATACAAAAATCAACAAAACACAACAGCAATAATAAAAAAACAATGAAACAACAATAGTTTCACCTCGCCATAAATAGATCAGTACCACTATTTATAGCTATTAAGCACAACCAATTTTCAATTTACCGAAATATTCAGGAAAAATACTCTCTTTAATAAAATTATCGTTTTTAATGATAATTCCAGTGATACAGAAAATACTACTGATACCACAAACTCATTACAGCCTAATTATTTAATGGTAAATATTAAAATAAAAAAAACACCATAAGAATATGATTTAATAAATCATATTAAATCTTACCACTATCAATCAAGAATATATCAATGAAAGAAGATATACATTTTAGAATAAAATGGTTCCTCAATAATCTCTCATTAAATTATAACCGTAAAATATCATCAAAAATATTTTTCGCTTACAATAATTTTCTTTTTAAAGAAAAGGCTGCACATGAAAACAGCCTTCTGTTTTTATTTACCGACTCTTTTTTGTATATATAATAAACAGCACAGCTAAAATAACAGATAAAACCATAGAGCCAACCATTGGCCAGGCATTTTGTGCTGGTAACATGGCAAGTAATGCACCAACCAAGGCACTAATACCATAACGAATTGTACCCGCAAATGAAGACACCGTTCCGGCCATATGTGGGTAATCATCTAAAACCACCGCCATGACATTAGATGTAATCATAGAAATACCACATATATAAGCTGCAACACCGATGACCAAAGCAATAAAGCCAAAATCGAGTGTGGTAGACAGTAACAACCAGATCCCCATCACAAACTGCACACTCAAACCAAAATACATCATCTTCAACGCACCAAAACGTCGGACATAGCGACTATTTATTGTCGTCATTACAAACATAAATGCAATATTAAGCGCAAAGTAATAACCAAAGTGCTGAGGAGAAACACCATTTAACTCAATATAAACAAACGGCCCTGCACTGAGAAAAGAAAACATTCCCGCAAATGAAAAACTGCTGGCAAGAATATAGCAAAATACACGGCGCTGGCGAAATAACATAATAAACTGATTTACAGTTGTACGAAGATGAAATTTTTGTCTTTTCTCTCTTGGCAAAGTCTCTCTGATAAAGAAAGCAACGAGGAATACGGTAATAACAGCAGTTACCGCAATACTCCAGAAAATAGCATGCCATGTGAACCAAATCATTATCATGCCACCAAGAATTGGAGCAATTAATGGAGCAACAGTCATTACCAATATTACAAAAGACATGCTGCGCGAGAATTCATCTTTGGTGAACAAATCTCGCATTAGCGCATTAATGACAACCCCTGCGGCGGCTGCGGAGAAACCATGCAAAAAGCGCATATAAATAAAATCATCGATATTCTGAACCATTGCACATGCAGCCGAAGCTAGAGCAAATACAGCAACCCCACCCAGAATAACCGGCTTACGCCCCAAACTGTCAGCCATTGGACCATATATCATCTGACCGATAGCAAAACCAAGAATATAACTGCTCAGCGTCATCTGAACCTGCCCGCTATCTACACCGAAATCTTCGGCAACAGTCGGTAAACTCGGTAAATACATATCAATGGCAAGAGGCATTAACATAGAAAGCAGACCAAGGATTAAAATCAGTCCTAAATAGGATGATCGTTGTTGTTGCACGTATATTGCTCCAATAATTTAAAATAATTAACTAAAACTAGTACTAAGGAACATTGACACTGGCAATTTCTTGCTTAGTCAATGGCCGATACTCTCCTGGCTCCAATTCAGGATCTAAGATGATTTCGCCGATTCGCTCACGATGAAGCGCGGTTACCCGATTACCTACCGCGGCAAACATACGTTTTACCTGATGATAACGCCCTTCACTAATTGTCAGACGGACAACTTGAGGTTCCAGAATTTCCAGTTGGGCGGGTTTTGTCAGTGTCTTTTCACCATTAAGTTGAACACCTGCAAGAAATTTATCTGCCGTCTCTGCTGCAACCGGGCATTCAAGTGTAACTAGATATGTTTTTTCACAATGATGTTTTGGGGAAGTAATGCGATGAGACCATTGACCATCATCGGTTAGCAAAACCAGACCGGTGGTATCCATATCCAACCTACCAGCCGTATGTAATTTATGCGCTGCCGATTCATCAATAAAATAGAGAACGGTCGGATTTATCGGATCATCAGTGGAACAGACATACCCTTGTGGTTTATTTAGCATAAAATAACGAGGCCCTTGCTGCTGTTCCAATAACGAACCATCAAACATGACCTGTTGCTCTAGAGTTAATTTATAAGCTCCGGTTTTTATAATCTCATCATCAACAGTGATACGCCCCGCACGCAGCTCGCGTCCTACGTCATTCCGACTGATACCAAGCTGTTGTGACAAAAATTTATCCAATCGCATGGATGAAGACACCTGTATTAATTAATTTAAACATGAACGTAATCCACTACTATTTTGGCACTACCTCGGCACTACAATACAATGCCACCAAACAGTGCCACCAAACAGTGCCACCAAAAAAGAAGATGTGAAATTAACCCAAAAGATTTGAAAGCTAATCATAACTATGTTTACTATAAACAACAATTATCTATTTGTTATAACCAGTTATAGTTTCTCTCAATCAGATAATTATCTTACCTTGACTTCCGCCCACAGCAAATTAATAAGAAAAATGTTACTCTTTTACGAATATTTTTCTGTTACGGAACGATCATGACTTTTACTTTACGTCCCTATCAGCAAGAAGCCGTGGATGCCACTGTTAATCACTTCCGGCGCCATCATGAGCCTGCGATCATTGTATTGCCAACGGGAGCAGGTAAAAGCCTGGTTATTGCTGAACTGGCAAAATTAGCTCGTGGGAAAGTATTAGTATTAGCTCATGTAAAAGAATTAGTTGCACAGAACTACAGCAAATATTGCGCATACGGTTTACCCGCAGACATTTTTTCCGCCGGATTGCAGCAAAAACAAAGCACAGGAAAAGTGGTATTTGGTAGTGTACAATCTGTCGCCCGAAATCTTGAACATTTTGATAATCAATTCTCTTTACTGATAATTGATGAATGCCACCGCATTAGCGATGATGAAAACAGCCAATATCAGCAAATTATTCATCACCTTCGGCAAAATAACCCTCAATTACGTATTCTTGGCTTAACAGCAACACCTTACAGGCTGGCTATCGGCTGGATATATCAATATCACTATCACGGAATGATCCGTGGTGATGAAAACTGTTTTTTCCGCGATTGCATATATGAATTGCCCCTACGTTATATGATTAAACACGGTTTTCTGGTGCCCCCAAAACGGCTAGATATGCCAGTTATGCAATACGATTTCAGCCAAGTTCGCTCCAGTCAGCAAGGCATCTTCAATGAAACTGATTTAAATCACGAAATCAAACGACAAAAACGCATCACGCCTCATATTATCAGACAAATCATTGAATATTCCGCTGATCGCAAAGGCATTATGCTTTTTGCTGCAACTGTCGAACATGCCAAAGAGATTTTTCAATTACTCCCTTCCGGCCAAGCCGCATTAGTCAGCGCCGATACATCAACCGCTGATCGTGATCTGTTCATCGAAGCCTTTAAAACTCAGCAATTACGCTATATGGTTAACGTCGCCGTATTAACAACTGGATTTGATGCTCCCCATGTTGATCTGATAGCTATTCTGCGCCCTACTGAATCCGTCAGTTTATATCAGCAAATTATCGGTCGTGGTTTACGTTTATTTCCCGGCAAAAAAGATTGCCTGATTCTCGATTATGCAGGAAATCCTCACGATCTCTACACACCAGAAGTTGGCAGCAATAAACCGGATAAACAGAGCCAACCGGTTCAAGTATTCTGCCCTATCTGTAACTTCGCCAATATATTTTGGGGAAAATGCACCTCCGACGGTGAAATTATTGAACACTTCGGCCGCCGCTGTCAGGGTTGGGAAAAGGATCAATGCGGCAAACGCCGTCAATGTGAGTTCCGTTTTCGTTTTAAACTTTGCCCTCATTGCGGTGCAGAAAATGATATCGCAGCACGGCATTGCCATAGTTGCCAGGAGGTGCTGGTTGATCCTGACGATATGCTGAAAGCCGCATTGAAACTCAAAGACGCACTGGTGCTGCGTTGTGGTGGTATGCAGCTCATCCCTGAAATTGACAGTAAAGGAGAATGGCTGAAAATCATCTATTACGATGAAGATGGTGCTGATGTTTCCGAACGTTTTCGGCTTACCACCCCGGCCCAACGACGACTCTTTGAGTACCAATTTCTTCGTCAACATCAGCGTGCTCCGGCGATACCTTTTAACTGGAAAACAGCCTCAGATATCGTTCACCAGCAACCTTTATTACGTCATCCAGATTTTGTGGTCGCCCGTAAAAAAGGTCAATTCTGGCAGATTCGTGAAAAAATCTTTGATTACCAAGGACGTTTCCGACGAGCAGACGAATTGTACTAATAGATTCAGATTGGCCTATTCCATTTGCTGTAACCGCCATTTTTCGCTAGAATGCCGCCCGCTTAACCTACGTTAAGCCAAATCTCGAACCTGCTGCTGGGTCGCCTGTAGCAGGATTTATTTTCTTCTTAAAGAGAAAAAACAATGTTTACTATTAACGCAGAAGTACGTAAAGAGCAGGGTAAGGGTGCGAGCCGCCGCCTGCGTAGAGCTAACAAGTTTCCAGCTATCGTATACGGTGGCAACCAAGAGCCAGTTTCTATTGAACTGGATCACGATCAGGTTATCAATATGGAACACAAAGCTGAATTTTATAGCGAAGTTCTGACCCTGGTTATCGACGGTAAAGAAACTAAAGTTAAAGTGCAGGCAGTACAGCGCCATCCGTTTAAACCAAAACTGGCGCACATTGACTTCCTGCGTGCTTAATTAGCCACAGCCGAGCTTTTCGGGACGCCGAGTAAATAACGCCGCATTTGCGGCGTTATTTATTTTTGGGCCTCAATGACCGCTGCTACGGCGCTGTAACTGGTCACGTAAATTTGGTGGTGTACCTTTAATGGTTAAAGTATCCGTTGCTGGATCCCAGAAAATTCTCTCACCAAACAACATCGCATCAAAATTGATTGTTAATCCGCCACCACTGCCAGCAAATTTAGTTAGCTGACGCAGCGTACTGCGATCTGCCGGAAAACTCTCTTCCAGTTCATATCCCTGCTCTTGAGAAAACTGCTGAAAATTCTGTTCTCCAAACGAGGGTAATGCCTGAGACAACTCCTTAACTTCGATTTCCTCTCCCGCTTGCAATTGTTCATTACAATAGCTGTATACTTGCTGGCGATAGGCTTGACACTCATTCTTATCAAGCTGACCAGACTCACAATAATCATCAATTGCTTGTAACAGGCCCTTATTCTGAACCTTAGCATTCATACCTTCGCTGGCAGCAAGAAAATCCATAAAAAAATCTGAAACTTTGCGCCCTACTCGCCCTTTCAAGAATGTTAAATAACGGCTTGATTCAGGATTAGTTTCCCACTCCGTCAAATCTATACGAGCAACAATATCTGCGTGAGGAATATCCAGATAATGCGTGGTATTTAAATCCAGATTATCGTTAACCGACATACTGTTACAGCTATTAAGCACAGCAATCAATAAATACTCTACCGCCAGATAGCGATACTGACAAAACAGGACCGTTCCTCCCTCGGCAAACGGATATTTCGCCAGTTCATCCCTCAGACGCGCTGTTGCTGCACGACTGAACCCAAGAAAATCTTCATCACCTTTACGCTGATGTCTGAGCGCCTCTGCCAATTCACTTTCTTCATTAAATAAGCCGTAAGCTTTACTTTTTGCGCTGTATACCCGATGTAATTCAGCCATCATATCTTCCACCACTTGATCGGTGGCGAGTAAAGAATCACGCAACACAACATCTAATGTCTGTTCATCACGCTTGATTAATTGATGCAAGGCAATCTGATCTATTTGCAGACTCATTCTTTCTACTCCTTTCGCGGCTGACTTCATGCGTTTTGAAACACGCATTCAAACACCGATAACAAACGACTGCAATAAAAAACCCCGAAAGAAAATAGCGTTTCTCCATCTGCCATCAACTATAATTTACTGGCAGATATCAAAAAATTGCTAAAAATAGGTTATTACTGCAACATAATCTTAACCGTAAATTAATTTGCCACAAAAGAGCGGAAAATCACGCATCTATACGGTAAGATAATACGCTTTGTTAGTTCAGGAAGTTTAAATCTATGCCACAGTCATCTCGTTACAGTGACGAACACGTTGAACGCTTATTAACAGAACTAGTCAGTGTTCTGGAAAGGAACCGTACGCCGACAGACCTTTCTTTAATGGTACTGGGCAATATGGTAACAAATTTAATCAATACGAGTATATCTCCTGCACAGCGCAGACATATTGCTGACTCGTTTGCACACGCGCTTAAATCTTCGGTAAACGAAGATAAAGCCCATTAATTTTTAACTAAGACTACAATGTAAACAAAATATGGTAACTAGCCGTCAGCGTTATCGTGAAAAAGTTTCCCAAATGATTAGCTGGGGGCATTGGTTTGCCCTATTTAATATTCTGTTCAGTCTTGGATTAGGTAGCCGTTACCTGTTTGTTTCTGACTGGCCGAGCTCACTGTTCGGCCGAGTCTATGCTCTGGCTAGTTGGCTTGGGCACTTTAGTTTTATTGTTTTTGCCGTTTATTTGCTGATCCTGTTTCCACTGACATTTATTGTCATGTCACAGCGCCTGCTAAGGTTTCTTTCAGCTATTTTCGCCACAGCCGGGCTGACGCTGTTAATATTCGATATTGCCATATACAACCGTTTCCACCTTCACCTTACACCTTTAGTGTGGGATTTAGTGATCAATCCTGATCAAGGGGAACTCGCACGAGAATGGCAGCTAATGTTCATCTGTATTCCAGTCATTTTTCTGATACAGATGTTATTTGGTACCTGGAGTTGGCAGAAACTACGCAGCCTGAATCGGCAACGGCTTGGTAAACCATTAGCTGCTGTCTTTATTTCGGCTTTTTTAGCTTCTCATTTGATGTATATCTGGGCTGATGCGAATTTTTATCGCCCGATTACCATGCAACGTTCTAACCTGCCGCTCTCCTATCCAATGACAGCGCGTAAATTTCTTGAAAAACATGGGCTGCTCGATCAACAGGAATATCAGCGCCGCCTGATACAACAGGGTGATCCTGCTGCGCTGACAGTGGAATATCCACTTAATGATCTGACTTATCAGGATAAAGGAAGCGGATACAACCTGTTAATACTGGTGGTTGATAAACTGGATAATAGAGATATTACAGAGAATATGCCTGTGCTTTCTCATTTCAGAGAAACCAACATTCGGTTCAATCAACATTTCAGTACTGGGATTCAAAATGATACCGCTCTATTCGGGTTGTTTTATGGTATTTCTTCTGGTTATCTGGATGGAATACTGTCTGGACGTAAATCATCAGCCCTAATTGATGCGCTAACGCATCAGGGATATCAATTCGGCCTATTCTCTTCTGTAGGGTTTGGTACTCCGCTTTATCGTCATGCATTACTTTCCGACTATTCATTGCCCACCGAGATCAACCAAAGTAACCAACTCACGATCGAACAATGGCAGCAATGGCTAAATTTACCCAATACTAACGCTCCGTGGTTCTCCTTCTTGAGGCTAAGTGGCTTGGATAAAATAGATTCAGTAGGTAATGCTGCTGCTCTTGATGGTCAGATTAATACTGTGCTAGAGATACTAAAAAACAAAAACGCACTGAACAATACTGTCATTGTTATTACTGCTGAACACAGTGAAATCGCCGCTACACATCCACCTAGATGGATAAACAATGGCAGATTTAATCGTGCTCAAATGCATGTTCCATTGCTGATTCATTGGCCAGGAACACCATCACAGACAATTAATAAACTGACCAGTCATCAGGATGTCATGACAACATTAATGCAACGTTTATTGCATGTCAGCAATACTCCTGCTGATTATTCTCAAGGCCAAGATCTATTTGCAGCACAGCGTGATAATCCGTGGGTGATTACTGGTGATGATGGCTCCTTAATCATTACAACCAGCGAAAATACCCTATTCCTGGATAAAAATGGTGACTATCACTTATATGATCTGGAAGGCAACGAAATCAAAGATGCTAAACCCAATCTAGCGCAACTATTACAGATATTAACCGAGGTTAAACATTTTATAGCTAATTAAATGCTTAAAAATCAATCGGTCACAAAATTCAGCACTTGCTTTTAGATAAAAAATCAGTACTATACTAGGAATTATCGGCATGTAGCGCAGCTTGGTAGCGCACCGTCATGGGGTGTCGGGGGTCGGAGGTTCAAATCCTCTCATGCCGACCAAATTTCCCCAGAAAAACCAACCAATTAGGGTTGGTTTTTTTATGGGTGGGATTTACTTGGTGTAAAATGCCTCTCGCCCGACTTCACTCACTTAAGTATCTCCGGCCACTCAACATCAGGCGCTTGTAAAATATCTACACGAGCGAGTAATACTCTGTATCTTTTCCACTCCAGCAAAGCGGCTTTTTCTGCTGCGTTAGCCATTTCAAGGTCAACCGAGTCTTGCAGCAACGAGAGTGTTTCATTTGCCTGTCTTAACAGTTCTGCTTTCTTCTGTTTTGCTTCCTCAATCTGATGGGATTGGAGAAGGTCTTTATCAACTACCCACTCTTTACCATCCCATCTATCGTAATCGGTATCAGGTTTCTTGAATGTCAGAATTTCTGGCAGCTCACCCAATTCGGTAACTTCTTGCTGTGCACGAGTTTGTTTGTTGTAAGCTATTTTCCCTCGGTGGTCAGGGACAATTTCCCAACGCTTACCGTCTTCACTGCGACAAACAGCCATATCATCAGAATTGGGAAGATCTGGCGCATCAGGATAAGCACCCGCTGACAAACTGACACCCAACATGACATATTCAATATCAGAGTGTGTGAATTCTCGTGTAATTTGATTAGTGTGATAAACTTTTATCCAGCCTGCCTGAATTGCTAAATCATCTTGACCCAATACGGCTGTTTCACGTTCTAAAGCATATTTTTGTTCAGTCATTATGCTGCTCTCACTATGTAATTAAAAGCGACGTTGCGGGGGCGGGTTTCGTTTGCTATTACTTGAGCTTCAGCAATGTTGCCTGTATACGTATTTTGATCAAGTGAACGTGAGTAGTTCCCGCCGGATTCTGTATACCAGCCCGCATTCCCTGTAAGCACAAGGTCTTCAACTGATTGTTTTGAAATCACTTTGTAATGTGTGTGATCTTGAATGCCGCCCTGCTGCCATGTTCCGCACACACGCCCCGGATCGACACCACGGCTATCATCCCATCCTCGAATAAATTCACCTCTTAAATCAGGCAATCTGCCGTTAGGATAAGCTTCCGCTAACTTCGGATATAAAGATTTATCAAATGTCTGACCGTTACATGTTAAGTAGCCAACTGGAGGGTATTTGTGGGGATACGGCATTGGAACACCAACAGGGATATTGTCATAACGTGCATCAAAATTTTGGTAATCTGCGGGAATAATTTTTCCAGCCGAGAAAAGCTCAACATTATTAGATGACAATCGATGTGAATAAAATAAACACCCATTTTTATCTCCACACTCGAAAATAGTTTTTCTGTTATTTGAATCGCTCCATACGAATAGATTGATCTGACTCTCAGCATTTTCACTAGATGAAATACGCAAATTTTTCTCTGGATTTATTCCCACGCTCAGCACATTTTGCACATTCAGTCCCGCTTTGATTATCCCCCCATTGACCGATACTGCATTTCTTGCCAATTCCACCGTTTCCGATAAACCCAAATTTTTCACAAACTCATTTTTATCAGGAATATCTGCACCATTTTGGTTTTTGGACAACCTACTGTTAGCATTATTATTTACATCGGAAACAAGCTTCTGAGTTGCTGCCAGTGTATTACTATTACCAACCATCTCTGTAAGCTGAGTTATGCCTTTCTGTGCTAATGAAGCATTTGGCACTTCGGTTGCAATTTTTTGTTCTAAGGCTCCATTTAATTGGGCAGCGAGTTTAACTATATCCCCATCGTCCAAAACATCATTGCCGGAATAGGTTGCAATAAAATTAGACACAACAGATGCTATTGTTGACGACTGACGTAATACCTTATTAAGCAAATGAACAGTAATATTATCTGGTGGAAATCCAGTTTTTAAACTCTGACTTTCTTCATATCTTTCTTGACTCACTACATTTGCATTATTATTAATAGAAAAAGCTTTAAAATCATTTTTGTGATTCATATACCTTCCTTAAATCAGATAATAATATTTCATAATCAATATATTTAAATCATTTTAAAAATAATCCCCTTGTAACTCATACCAATCAAAGTCTAACTCAGAAAAATAATAATGCGTTGTTATTATTTCTTATAAGGTTAACTATTTTTGTATAATTAACAGTAACGGTAATTCAATATTTTTGAATCGAAAATACATTCATAAATATATATTCAACATCTGGAAACTATATTTCTTTTATTCCTTCTATCTATTCCTGCAATTCTCTCTACTTAAATTTCCACTCTAAATCTTTACCCTAACACCTAATCTACCGTGTTCAAGAATATCATAATCTTATCAATGCACTTGAGTCTCCAGTTCTGAAAACATATAGGGAAATATAAGTGTTGACGATAAAATATCTATAAAAAATAATCTCCCATACCAGTTTATAGCAACTCATGCATGGGATGACATGAATGAAAAAATGATCTAATACTCAGAAAATCCCTCTTTATGTGGTTTACTGCGATCCTGTGCATAGACAAAAATATAACCCTATTTCTCAGGGCTATATTTTTTTAATTAATTCTGATCTGTCAAAGAGATTTATTGTTTGCTATAAGCCAAGTTTTGAGTGAGAACCAAGACGGACAAGACTCAATGTTCTTGCATCGCTTTTTTAATGAATTAGTATCAAGTCAGACTTGACATGACAACCACAAAAATCCCTTCAATCCCCAGAAAGAACATAATCGCAATATTTCAGCTCCAACAAACTATCAAAAGCTAACACCAACAATTTCAGAGGATTTCAGAGTTAAGCCATCCTTGGCTTAGAGCTACCATTGATTAGGCAAACTGAGAAATTTCTCCCTATGGATAACTAAATAGCCTGCTCTCTGGGCAAGCTCCATAAATGTATCAAGGGTTAATACCTCTTCATCAGAATGTAATATCTTTTGACTGGCTACGGTTCCATTTTCGAATATCATTAAGATTCGTCCATTAAATGACAAGTCAGAAATCATCGAACTGTGATCACTTCCCTTATTACGAATTGCCGGCAGTACTTCACCAGTTACCCACTTACGGAACTGATGAGGAACAGAACCTTGTTTAATTGCATCACGACAACGAAGTACTAAAGTATACATTCCAGATTCACTGACAATATTAATATCTCCTTGACGCCCTATGTTGAACACAGACCGCTCATCATCATCCAATCTTCCAATGGCTTGCGAGATGTTTCGAATTTCCAGAGCAGAACAAATATCATGAGCAACAAACCACAGCTCATTATCTTTATTGATCACACGAATTTCATGAAACCCGAATTTGAATGTAGTGAAATTGCTTTCAGCATTAATTTTAGCTAATGCGCTCATATAGTCACCTCGCTACTCAAGAGTTTTGATATTTTCAGTCAAAAAAACTTGCTCACAACACTCTCTGAATCATCATCTTTAGCAACAGTTATGATTTTATGCTCAAATAAACCTTGTTAAAGTTTATCTTGATAACCAACTCAATTCTTTTTACCCAATCGATGATAGCTCCACGTTTTAGATAACAGTGAGTCTGCTTACTATTATTAATAATGTCCCACATGGTAAGGCAAAAAAGGAAAAAGATTTTTATCGAGTATATTCAATAATCAAATTCTGTTATAAAAAATTATCTTGCAAAAATATTATATGCTGATTTCAAGTCAGACTTGTTAACCAATGTTAACAAAACCATTATAAGAATGGCCTGTTTATTCAGGCCACTGTCATTATTTTGGTTGCTCTGGCCATTCAATATCAGAAGCCTGTGAAATATCAATCCTGCTCAACATTACTCTATACTTCTTCCATGCCAATAGAGTCGTTTCCTCTTCTTTAGTCGCAATCCCTAAATCAACAGCATCTTGTAATGGTGCTATCTGCTGGCTAGCCTCTACAATAAATTGTTGCTTTTTACTTTCAATATACTGCTGCAATTCTTCCCTTGTTGGTGGAGGGATATCAGCCCATTCCGGTAAACCATTTTGACCTGCTATACGATATTTTCCTTCCGGTGCATTATTCGCGGCGTATTCTTGATAAATATCAAGACCAACTTCAATAATATCATCGGGCAATGAACCAGAAGCAATATACTTTTGTTGCAACTCTATGGGGTAAAATGCGTTTGTTTTGGCACTATAATAATACATTTTTTCTTCTCCTTAATGACCAATAGAAAAAAAATAAACACTACTTACATCATTATCACGGTAATTTGATGAAACAGAAACATGTATCTGAGACTTATCTAATGGTTTTCCATAAGCAGAAGTATCAATATTTTTGTTTGGTGCTGATGAAATAGCTGTTACATGAAGCGATAATAACCCATTTGGAAATGAAATAGGCAAATTTACAATTTTTCCCTGATTATCATCAATAGGTACATTACCCCATTGATAAATCATTCCAGTATCACCACATCTCCACCATCCATTTACTGATAATATCGCTTTATTACGATCATCTTCCGTTAAAATTCTTTTTTTACCTTTAAACTTACCATCTTTGTCAAATGCATACGTATGTATTCCAAACCCCTCTTGACCTCCAGATGTACTACCGTATTCAAACGAAATTCCTCTTGAGTGCTGAATCCCCGCACTAGGGTGAGCTACATGAATTGCCAAGCCACCTAAGTCCGCCCAACCATTTGGACGCAAGAAACCTGACAATGACAAATCCCGCAGAGATTGATCGTCAAATAAATTTGCTGTCTTAGATAAGATACAACCAGATGTTTTTGTATTCGTATTTAACCGAATAAATCGATTATCAGATTCTACTTCTACTTTGATCTTTTGTTCTAATGCTTTATTTAATTGTGTAGTAAGTTTCGTTATATTACCATCATCCAAAACATCACTGTTAGATTCTGTCGCAATAAAATCGGCTACAACAGATGATATGGTTGATGTTTGCCGCAATACTTTATTTAATATGTGATTAGGAAGATACCGATCATCTGGAAACCCAACCTGTAACCTCGGATATGCTTCATAATCTAGTTGATTGGGTACATTAGCGTTATTACTGGTAGCAAAAGCTTTAAAATCATTTTTGGTACTCATATACATCTCCTTAAATTAAATAACATGATTTCATAATAAACATATTGAGCTATCAATAAAGGTGATTTATCATAATTAAGATCAATAACCCCCAAAATTATAATCAAAACATTCCAAAACTCATTGTATTCAACTTCACCTTCAATCTTTTTTTAGTTACGAACACAACATTACAGTATTTTAATTATAACACCAACAAAACGGACTGAGTAAAAGACCACCTCACCAAGAGGTGGTTTTAGAATAACAACTGAAAATAAAAATCATTTATTTTTCCACTGTAAACATATATCAATATTCTGTTAAAAACCAAAACGTAAAGATTTACTTAAAACATATTTAATAATTAAACTCCTGTTATAGACGATTGTCTTTCAACAACATTACATGCTGATTTTAAGTTAGACTTATGACCTAACATTAAATAAAATATTGTATGAATGGTCTATTTATTCTGCCCATTCTCATTATTTTGGTTGCTCCGGCCATTCAATATCAGGAGCCTGTGAAATATCAATTCTGTTCAGCATTACTCTATACTTCTTCCATCCCAACAGAGCCGCCTCCTCTTCTTTAGTCGCAATCCCTAAATCAACAGCATCTTGTAATGGTGCTATCTGCTGGCTAGCCTCTACAATAAATTGTTGCTTTTTACTTTCAATATACTGCTGCAATTCTTCCCTTGTTGGTGGAGGAATATCAGCCCATTCCGGTAAACCATTTTGACCTGCTATACGATATTTTCCTTCTGGTGCATTATTCGCGGCGTATTCTTGATAAATATCAAGACCAACTTCAATAATATCATCAGGCAATGAACCAGAAGCAATATAATTTTGTTCCAATTCTATGGGATAGAATGAATTTGTCTTTGCACTATAAAAATACATAATTAATATCCTATCGCCACATATCTCACAAAATTACTTGCTAACTGGTATGCAGAATTTCTGCATGTCACAATAAATTGACTTGCAGAAACAGGTAAAGCAGCAACTCCAGCACCAAAATTTTCAAACTCAGAATATGTTGCAACGATCTGGAAACAAGCATTAGGGAATGAAATCGGGAAATTTCTGTAATCATTTATAGCCCCACAGCCGTTTGCCTGGCCCCACTGGATAATTATTCCAGTATCACCACATTTCCACCAACCATTCACAACCTTATTAGCCGTATTCACATTAAGATTACAACACTTGGCAATTTTTTTGTCTAATACGCTTTTGAATTGTGCAGTGATTTTAGTTACATTGCCATCATCCAAAACATCAGTGCCAGATTCTGTCGCAATAAAATCAGCTACAGCAGATGATATGGTTGATGCTTGACGTAATATCTTATTTAGGATGTGGTTAGGAATATACTGATTGTCTGGAAAACCAACCAGTAAATTCGGATATGTTTCATAGTTTTGTT
The DNA here is from genome assembly GCF_000612035.1 of Photorhabdus aegyptia. Classification (NCBI taxonomy): domain Bacteria; kingdom Pseudomonadati; phylum Pseudomonadota; class Gammaproteobacteria; order Enterobacterales; family Morganellaceae; genus Photorhabdus; species Photorhabdus aegyptia. Next base: position 40,581 of record NZ_JFGV01000015.1, read on the forward strand.
GACTGGGTACATTAGCATTACTACTGATAGCAAAAGCTTTAAAATCATTTTTGACACTCATATACATCCCCTTAAATTAAATAACATGATTTCATCATAAACATATTGAACTATCACTAAAGATGATTTTTCACCATTCACATCGATAATAGTCTAGTTTAGAAAAATAATAATGAAATATTTTTATAACTAAAAGGAGTAACTATTTTTATATAATTAGCAACAATAAACAATCCGATACATTGCAATCAAAAACATCCCTAAAATCATTATATTCAACATTGTAAATTATTATTTTTCATCTCTTTATTTTTATATTGAATTCTTTTTTCTTTAAGTCACAAATATAACCTTCCAATATTTTAATTATAACATCAACAAAATTACCTGAATAAATAGGCTATTCATATATAGCCAAAATTCATATTTAAATTCTGGCTATATTCTTAAAGTATTCACCAAAGGATTACTGTATCAGACAATCCAATAAATAAGTACCAGACTATACCTTATACACCTAAATAAATTACCGGTATCATACTGACATTTAATGGGCGGTTTTCGTCTGCCGTTGGTACTACCTTCGATGCATCAAAAGTGGCATATGCTGAATATCCATGATCACTACTAGCATTCGTTCCCGCAGCAATGACTGTTGCTGTACTCGTAACACCATAAAATGCGCCACTAGTACGAGTAAAAAGCCCATGCCCCTGCCATCCCACATTACCTGTAATATTTCTAATCGCATCTCCCTGTACCACACCAGGCTGCAAACCAGCACGCACAAATATTCCTCGTCCATCAACAAACAGATTAGGAAGATTGATTTTGTTACCAGTCTGTTTAATTCCCCATGCAGTCTTATATGCATTGGATAAATTATTTAATGCTATACCAACAACAGAATCAATTGTGTAAGCAGCACCATTCGCAATATACTCTCCTTTAGCTAAATCCGATGCTGGATGTGCAGATAAATAGATATCACCCGGCCGCTTAGCGCCAACATTGAAAATTTTACTGAATTGTGCAGTGAGTTTAGTTATATCACCATCATCCAAAACATCCTCGCCAGATTGCTCCGCAATAAAATTAGCCAAGACAGATGCCATTATTGACGTTTGACGCAATACTTTATTTAACACATGGGTGGGAACACTATATGGTGGAAATCCAGTCAACAATTCCGGAGTCTCTTCATATAGTTGCTGGCTTACTACATTAGCATTATTACTAGTAGAAAAAGCTTTAAAATCATTTTTAGCGCTCATACATCCCCTTAGATCAAATGATATTATTTTATGAATCATTATATAAATTATTTATATTAATTCATGTGAATTAAAATCCAGCTCATAAAAACAATAATTAAATATTCTTGTAATTTAGAGTATTGGCTATTTTTTTCATAATTAGTTGAAATAAGTAATTCAATACTAGAAAATCACTCTTATCTCGCCCATTATAACTTCCTATTACAATTTTTCTATTTCAAATTCCAAACTGAATCTTTCAGTATCTTACCCCCAACATCAACAAAACCACTATATGAATGATCTATTTATTCAGATTATTTTTATTATTTTGGCTGTTCTGGCCACTCAACATCAGGGGCCAATGAAATATCAACTTTGCTCAACATTACCCTATATTTCTTCCATTCCAGTAAAACTGCTTTTTCTGCTTCGGTGGCAATGCCTAAATCAATAGAGTCTTGTAATGGAGCAACAAGATTATTAACTTTAGTCAATAACTGGGACTTCTCATATTCTGCTTGCTGTATTAATTTATCTTTAGTAGCAACATAAATCTTATCAGATTCTACTTCCGGATTATCCCCAGCCGCCTTGTCAGAAGGTTTATTCAACGAATTATATTCTTGCGCCCAAGGTGTCCACGGACTATCGTGGAATTGGCTACGCGTATATACCCGACTGCTGTTATAAACAAAATAACGTTGAATAACCCCGGCCGCTTTCAACACAATAAGCGAACCAGCGAATGGCTCAGGGTAATTCGCGCCATTTTTGGCATGAGCATTATATTCTTGATAATAAATCCCCGGTGTTTTATAACTATTTAAATCTGCGTTATCACCTAAATTAATCGACTGCCCGGCGAAGATATCCTGAGAAGTAATATTGATATCCGCAGCTAAAGCTTTTCCATTAATTTTGCGGAGCCCTGTGATAAATCGAGAATCAGACTCTGATTTTGCATATGCACCAACTTCTCCGGCAGTAGGTCTATTCAATGTATTATATTCTCTCGTCCAAGGCGTCCACGGGCTTTCATGAAACTGACTACGTGTATATACCCGACTGCTGTTATAGACAAAATAACGTTGAATAACCCCAGCCGCTTTCAGCACAACAAGAGAACCAGCGAACTGTTCAGGGTAATTATTACCATTTTTGGCATGAGCATTATACTCTTGATGATAAATCCCCGGTGTTTTGTAATTATCTAAATTCGCATTGTCGCCTAAACTATGTGCCTGCCCAGCAAGGATATCCTGAGAAGTAATATTAATATCCTCAGTTAATACTTTCCCATTAATTTTTCGGGTATTTGGTATCCTGGCATTAATACTTTCACGCAATGAATTTATTATTTCCTGAACCAACTTTTGCGTAACCGCTAATGTATCACTATTACCCACTACATCGGTAAGCTGAACAATACCTTTTCGTGTTAATGAAGCATTTGGAACTTCTGTTGCAATTTTTTGCTCTAAAGCCCTATTTAGTTGATCGGTAAGTTTAGCTATATTACCATCATCCAAAATATCATTGCCGGATTGTGTTGCGATAAAATTAGCCACCACAGATGATATGGTTGACGATTGACGCAATACCTTATTTAACAGATTAACAGGAATATTATCTGATGAAAATCCAGTCTGTAAGCTCTGGTTTTCTTCATACTTTACTTGACTCACTACATTAGCATTATCACTAACAGAAAAAGCCTTAAAATCATTTTTAGTACTCATATATAATCCTCAAGCTGAATAATATTATTTACAAAAAACACAGTTAATTATTGCAAAATAAACCTATCGCAATGCATACCGAAAATAATCTAGTTCATAAAAATAGCAAAAAATTATTATCAATCAGAATATTGACTATTTTCGTATAAATTAAAAAACAAAATCAAAAAGCCTGACCTTCGTTAAATACAAAACTCAGACTTTAATAGCCACTCAGTTTAAACTGTTCAAGTTTTGAGAAGCAATGCAAAAATAAAAAACACTTATTTTTACATTATAAATTACATATTAATATCCTACTGCAAACCAAAATGCAGAGTTTTCAGTCTCATATGCCCAGTAACTAAATCCTGTTACAGACAATTGTCTTGCTACAACGTTATATGATGATTTCAGATCAGATTTATCACCCAATGTCAACGAAACATTTACACAAGCATTAGGGAACTGAATAGGAAAATTAACTGGTGTATCATATGCTGCCCAATTCACGATCCCCCACTGATAAATCACCCCGGTTTCCCCACATTTCCACCAACCATTCACTGATTTCAAAGCGGTATTTTTATTTCCTTTAGCATTAACCAAGTTATCTACTTCCGCTTTTGTATATCCGCTAATAACCCTGTCAGCCGGTTTATTCAATGTGTTATATTCTTGGGCCCAAGGTGTCCACGGATTATCATGGAATTGGCTACGTGTATATACCCTGCTGCTGTTATAAACAAAATAACGTTGAATGACTCCAGCGGCTTTCAACACAATCAGCGAACCAGAAAGCGGTTCAGGGTAATTGACGCCATTTTTAGCATGAGCATTATAATCCTGATAATAAATTCCCGGTGTTTTACAGTAATCCAAATTTACATTATCACCTAAACTAATCGCCTGCCCACTCAAAATATCCTGAGAAGTGATAGTGACATCCGTAGCTAAAGATTTTCCATTCACTTTACGGATTCCTGCAATATATCGAGAATCAGATTCTATTTTTGTATATGCGCCAATATCCTCAGCATTAGGTTTATTCAACGTATTATATTCTCTAGTCCAAGGTGTCCACGGATTATCATGAAACTGACTACGTGTATATACTCGACTACTGTTATAGACAAAATAACGTTGAACGGTCCCAGCCGATTTTAATACAATAAGAGCACCGGCGAGAAATTCAGGATAATTAAGGCCATTTTTAGCATGAGCATCATACTCTTGATGATAAATTCCCGGTGTTTTATAGCTATTCAAATCTGCCTTATCACCTAAACTAATCGCCTGCCCGCCCAAAATATCCTGAGAAGTAATGGTGATATCTTCAGACAATGCTTTTCCGTTAATTTTTCGAGTGTTGGGTACCTTAGCATTAATACTCTCACGCAATGAATTTACTATTTCCTGAGCAAGCTTTTGTGTAACAGCTAATATGTCACTATCGCCTAATACATTAGTAAGCTGAACAACACCCTTTTGTGTTAATGAAGCATTGGGAACTTCTGTTGTGATTTTTTGTTTTAATGCCTTATTTAATTGTTCAGCAAGTTTAGCTACATCGCCATCATCCAGAATATCACTGCCAGATTGTGTCGCAATAAAATTAGCCACGACAGATGCTATTGTTGACGATTGACGTAATACTTTGTTTAGCAGATTACTAGTAATATTATCTGGCGGAAACCCAACCTGCAAACCCTGATCTTTCTCATATTTATCTTGACTCACTACATTAGCATCATTACTAATAGAAAAAGCCTTAAAATCATTCTTAGCACTCATATATACCCCTTAGATTAAATATTGTTATCTATATATTTAATTATTATTAAAGCAATCCATCATAATTTACGGCAACCATAGTTTAATTCATAAAAATAATAATAAAATGTTCTTCTAACTTAGAAGAATAATTATTTTTATATCATTAGAGGAAAGAAAAAAACCAACAAATTTCAATCAGAAATATATTCTGGTCACTCATATTCAACATCTAAAATATTTCACTTCGTCATTACTTATTTTTATATCTCATATCCCAGATTGAATTTTTCAATATTCTAAAAGCGCTGACTATTTAGACAGCGCTTTGTCAATAATATGTCAAGACCATATGACTTTGTTTTTACTTTGGTTGTTTCAGCTAATTAACATCAGAAATGAGGGAAATACCTTTGTTTCATTAAATAAATAGCCAGCATTTTGCTGGCAATTAAATATCTACTCATTCTGAAAAGCCAATTAAATCGTCATTTTTGTCATTAGTTGATATAATAAATATATCTAATTTCATCCCTATATTTACCATATCAAATTACGTCTAAAGTAAATTAGCTCTCTAGTGTAGATTGGAATTTCCCATTAATATCTGAAATCCTACTCATATAATAGGCGTCAGCATATCGGCCATGACGAAAAGCATAACGTTTAGCCGTTCCTTCAATCTCAAATCCAAATTTTTTATATAATGCGATAGCAGCATCATTATCTGTATATACTTCCAACTCTATGCGTTCAATGTTCAACCAATTATCACACATATTGAGCATAGCCTCCATTAATTCACTACCAATACCCTGTCCCTGATAATCAGCATGTACTCCCATGCCAAAAGTAGCAACATGGCGACGCCGCAAGTTTTGGCATATTTCAATACCAACCTGACCCACAATTTCCCCATCAATACAAGCAACTAAAGAGAAACATCCTGCCGAAAGATTTGTAATACGCTTTATCCATGTCTCCAGAGAAGGATAAGGTAATTGTAAAGTACCACAGTAAACTTGTGGGTTAGCGTATAACTGACGAATTTGTTCACAATCGCCTTCTTCAACATGGCGAATCACTATATTCTTCACTTAAGAACTCCTAACTTTTAGCTTGAATATTGAGATTAACATAGATGTTTTGCTTAAAGCATGGGGAAAATATTGATATTTAGTTTGAGGTTAATCTTTGGAGGAAATCCAAGATTGTTTATAGCGCACAACATAGGTGAATGAGAATAAATGGAAAACCAATAAACCCTTTCAGTACAGTTTTTCCTCGTTAGATTTGTGTCAAACCGATAACGACTGTTCAGACATCATGTCCCATTGTTTTCTCATGTAACGACTGACGGGTTATGCCAACTAATATGCAATCTTACGCTCAGTATCTTCCTCTGCAAGATTTGCTCACTTTATCATCTAAAATACCGATGCAAAATTATTTTAATCTTTAAAATAATTTTTAAAACTGCTTGACTCTGAAGTTTTTCTGATTAAAATCACAGCCACAATTTAGATTTTCGTGAAACAAATCACATTTTACCAATAAAGAGAGTTCATCATGAAATCTGTTACATCTTTCATCTCAAGTGTTCATAGCGTTGTTGTCTACCTGTCAACACCTCGCTTTCTTTAGTCCACTTTTTAATCGATGCGTGAACAGCCAGTTTCCGAGCTGGCTTTTATGTTCAGGGCTTAACCCCTGTTAAATTAACCGGCTAATCCGTTTTTCTATTTCCTAGGTTATTTTTGTTGCTTACTTAATAAGATGTTAGCAAGAAAACATCTTAAGATGAGTCTGTTTTCGGGAAATATTCTTTTATTTTCTGATTTCGTTTCAACTTTCTGCTAATGATTGATGGACTTCAGTGCATTTTCCTTTGGAAAAGGAAAGATGCTAAGGTTAAGGGAATAGCAACTAACTTCCCCTCCTGAAAATGCACTTATTTAGTTTAGTCGAATCCATTTGTTATTAATAATCCAATGTGTTAAGAATTCATTTCTTCAACAAAGCAACTTCATCTGAATTTTTCTGGCACAGCAGAGTAAGATCAGTAATAGAACGGGTAAGCTTATTTATAGTACTCTCCAGCTTTTTAATATTCATTTCCAGTTGCTTGTTTTTCATATCCAATGCATTCATTTTTGTCAATTCAGTATATAACTGCTGACCATTCACCGCCTCCGTACTGTTTTTGGAAATATCCCCAGCAGCAACATTCACAATCTTGCGTTGATTACCCGGTCTTCCTACAGAAACAACATTCGATTTGCTGGCAACAGAATTTGCGCCTAATGCAATACCCCCACTTGCTGTTACAGAAGCATTTTGCCCAATCGCAATTCCCTGAGACGCACTAATATTAACCTTTTGTCCCACGGCAATAGAAGACGAAGAGCTGGATTTAGTGTCTGATCCTAATATAATGCTCTTGCTTCCTGTTACAGAGGAGTTTTGACCAATCACAATTGCCTGAGACCCACTGGCAGAAACCTTTTGCCCCAGAGCAATAGAAGACGAACCGCTGGATGCAGAGCCTTCTCCTAATGCAACGCTTGAACTTCCTGTTGCAGAGGAATTTTGACTAATTGCTACTGCCTGATTCCCCCTGGCAATAGCTTTTTTCCCCAGAGCAATAGCAGCCGAACCGCTGGATTGAGAGTCTGCTCCCACTGCAACACTCGAACTTCCTGTTGAAGCGGAGTTTTGACTAATAGCTACTGCCTGAATCCCACTAGCAACAACCTTTTGCCCCAGAGCAATAGAAGCTGAACCACTGGATACAGAATCAGCGCCAATCGCAATTGGCCATATGATTTTATCATTCTTATTCTCTTTCTCTTCTCTACCCGCCAGTTGATTTTGCCCAATAGCAATAGCGCCCTCACTAATTGATTTAGAAATGAGTGGTGAAGCGCCAATTGCTATAGCATATATTGCTGGTGCTTCTGCATTCCCAACAACAACGGAATCTTTACCAATTTTTTGAGCAGTTATATTCATATCCTCTGTAGACATATATATCCCCTAATTCAGAAATTAAATTATTATAATTCATTATTGAATTAATAAACCCAATGATATAACTTAGTATTTTTCATCAAAAACAACTAAATAACACATAATAATTCCTTTTCAAATTTGTCACTATGAAATATTAAACAAACTTAACGTGATTTTAAAAGATCATTATACCTCCCATTTATTACGTGAGCCTAAATTAACACCACTATCGTTAAAATAGAATATTATACAGAAAATTAAATTTGTAAATAAATTAAAACCATTTAGTTATGAAATATATTTCATGGGTTTATTTAATGTATCACATGGCTTTATAAATATAATGACTTATAGACCTATCAAATGCAAACCGACACTATGTTATTTGTATATATTTTCATTACCCTCAAAACAACCATTTATATAATTTACCCGAGTAAATACAGTTAGTGTTTGAAACCGAGCAAAACAATTATTCTGTTATTCACTGAGATATACTCTACAAATCATTATCAAATAATAATCCTGCCACTAAGTCATTTATCATATATTCTCAGCCCAATAGCCAAGAATATATGAAATAACAATCAACGGATATTAATAATTCAATGCATCGAGAAGTCGTTTCTTCAATGATGCAACATCATCCACACTATTTTGAAGTAGCAAAGTAAGATTAGCTATATCACTTTCCAGAGATTGAAGCTTCTCTTCCAATTCCTTATTCTTTGCATCCAATAATATATCAATCCTTGCCGATTCAGCATATAACTGCTGACCATTAACCGCCTCAGTACTATGATTTGAAATCTCCCCAGCCGCAACATGTATAATCTTACGTTCATGGCCGGTTTTTCCTACAGAAACAACATTCGGTTTATTAGCAATAGAATCTGCACCTAACGCAATGCTCCCTTTTTCTGTTGCAGAGGAGTGTTGACCAATCGCCACGGCCTGAACCGCACTAGCCGTCACCTTTTGCCCTAAAGCGATAGAAGCCAAACCGTTGGATACAGAATCAGCACCAATCGCAATGGGCCAAACTACCTTCGTATCACCTTGTTTACCCGCAATTTGATTTTGCCCAATGGCAATAGCCGCTTCACTGATCGTTTTAGAACTTCGGGGGGAAGCACCAATCGCGATAGAATGCACTGCCGGCGCTTCTGCACGTCCAAGTACAACTGCATCCTTACCAGTTGTGTGTTCAGATGCGTTGGTATTTTCAATAGACATATTAAACCTCTTAATTTATAAATTAAATAACCATGCGTTGTTTGAAACTTAATAAAATACTCAACAGAATATGATATGGATTACGTGAACTCGCTCCACATATCAAAACTTAAATTAACGTTATATTTATTCCGCCGACAATATTAGATATAAATACCAGTTTGTAAACAAATTAAAATTATTAGATGGTGAGATACATTGCATGGAATTTATTTAATGTATTATCAAGCTTTATGAAATATCTATTCGATAAAGTTCATCACAACCAGTCAATTAATCACCTCAATATTAATTTACTTTTATATACTTAATCTAAGTAAACATAAGGGGAAATTTCATTATTAATCTTAAATTATTTAAAAAATAATTATCCGGTATATTTTTAATACTACAAGAATATAATCACATTTGACTAATTATAATTTTAATAATAAATACTCTTAATGAAAATTTTTACCACCGATGATTTAGCAGCTTTCATAGACGACAACTCACTAACTAAAGAAATTACCAATAAGCTGTTGAAAGTTTATAGTCTATTAGCCAAAAACTTTCTTAATATCAATGAGAAGAATCTTGAAGGCAACTTATTCATCTGGTCTACTAATCGAGGTAACATGTAATGAATAATAATCGACTCATCAAAATGCAGAAAATGGCTGAGCGTTTTCATAAATCTGGCACAGTATCAAATATCACCATGAGAAAAATTAATGCACTGGTTAAACAAGATAAAAATGTGAATCACTCTTTATCTGATGTGATGACTGGAAAACGCATAATTAAGTGAAAACATATTTTACAAGACGCATTTCAGTGACCGTATCTGCCAGTTCAATTAATTCAGCAGGGTAATCTTGTCCGGTAATTATCACCGTCTGATTAATTGGCCGTCCGTTTAATGCCTCGATAATTTCATCGAGTAATAGATAACTGTTGTTTATCACGCAAGCCAATTCGTTAAGCACTACCAATGATAATTCAGGATCACGCAACATGCGCAACGCATGCTGCCAAATCTCGGTACAAGCGGCAATATTCTTAATACGATTGTGCATTTTTCCGGTCAAGTTCATTGATATTAATTGAAATTCTACTCCATGACGCTGCAACAAAACACGTTCACCGACTGACCATTCATCCCTAATAAATTGGATAACGCCGGCCTTTAATCCATGACCCAACGCTCGTGTAACCGTTCCCATTGCTGCGGTGGTTCTCCCTCTGCCGTTACCGGTATAGATAATGACAATCCCTCGGCTTTCCTGAGCGGCTGCAACTTGTGCCATAAATCTCTCTTTTTGCCGCTGTTTTCTCTGTTTATATCGCTCTTCACTCATTTGTCTGGCTCCAATATCTTAATCAGTTCGTTTTGTCTGTATTTACTTGAGTTGACTCAGAGAATAATGTTTCTACTACCCGATCGACTTGTTGACGATCTCGACTCACCAACGATTGCATTAATCGTTCATTAGTGAAAAACCGTTCCCAAAAGCGACGACGTGCCGCCAAATGATGAAAGTGTCGTTTTACCCGCTGACGAAGTGTTCCACCGTAAGCGGCCAGACGACCAAGATGCATCGGTAATAATCGTTCGAGTTTTTCACGCCATAACCTGACCAATACCGGCGCATTGCCACCGGAGGAGATAGCAATCACCAGTGGTGAACGATCAATCACTGACGGTGTGATAAAACTGGCTTGCTGTGGCTCATCCACCACATTGCAAAAAATGCGGCGCACCGTCGCACAATCACTCACATAGCCATTCACCACTGCATCATTAGTAGCGGCAATAACCAGCCAACAATGCTCAAGCCAGTAAGGCTCAAACTCTCCATGAATAAGTGTCACTTGGTCAGTCTCCCCCCATAGCTTAAATTGAGAGGTGAATTCCCGTGCGTTAACTAATAGATGCGCACCGGCATCTAATAACAGACGTGCTTTACGCTCCGCTACCCGACCTCCCCCAACTAACAGACAGGTTTTATCCCGGATCTGACAAAACATCGGTAAATAATCCAACATAAGTCCCCTCCTACAGTTAACGCACACCACCCGGTATCATGGTCAGTAAGTGCTGACGAGGATAAAAACGCGTTATGCCTCGGTGTTTCAGCCACCAGCATAGATACTCAACATCATGATGGCGGCGATCGCACAATAACCCGACAATACTGCCACTATGAGCAACGTTCAGCCCATAGATCCCACTCCGTTCTACTAGTTCCAACAAACTGTCAAACGCCGGTTTTACCAACAACTTTTGACTGGCCTGAGCACTGAGTGTTGTGGCTTCTCCCAATCGCCAGCAATTCTGGGTAGTCACAGCCTGACAAAATAGTCTCCAGGCATGCTCTAGCACTGCGGCATTCTCCAGTAATACCGGATGGCGATCTAAACGGTGATAATCAGCCGTGATCAAAGTTTCCGGGCTTTCCAATAACAAAATATCGATAGATGGCTGCCAGTCACAAGCAATCCGAGTAGCAGCCGTTTGATGATCAAACAAGGTAAGTTGGCTGAATAACGTGCTATCAGTAGGCTCAAGCTGTACGCAAAAGCCAGCCAGGGTCGTTTCATCAAGTGTTTCCCCAAAATAACGCGCCGTCGCCAGCGCCGTGGCGGCAATATCAGCGGTACTACTTGCCAGCCCTTTTGCCACCGGAATCGTAGAGGTAAAGGAGATCCGTAAACCTCGCGCTATTTCCACCGACAAACCAAAATACGCCAGTACAGTTTTCATCATTTGACGCATGCGAGGACGTTCATCTTTTCCCGGCACGCCATCTGTAACAGACACCTCGCTAAACCAATTCACCGGACAAGAGATCAATTTCTCACCACCCAGTATCCATCCTTGGATAAGTTCACCACACGATGCGGGACAACGTGCCTCAGCCATAATTGAATACCTGATGTAACGCCGATACCAGACGACGATTATCATGCTCACCCTTGATGGCGACCCGATAATAAGCCGCGTCCAAGCCGGGATAGTTAGCACAATGGCGAATCAGTATTCTCTGTTTCAACAATGCTTGTTGGAGATTGATTTCCGGGCGCAGACAACGCAGGAAGATATAATTTGCCGCGGGAGGCCAAACACGCAATTCCGGTAATGCGGCCAATGCCTGATAAAGCCAACATTGTTGTTCAGCTAACCAACGGTGGGTTGCTTGAATGTAAGCGTTATCATTAAGAACAATTTCACCAGCCAATGCTGCGAAAGCATTAATCGTCCACGGCTCCCGCCAGCGCTTCATTGCCCGAATCCCCGTTGCATCACTACTGACCAGATAACCAAGGCGCAGCCCCGGAATAGCAAAAAATTTCGTGAGTGAACGCAGAATATAAAGACGAGGAAAATGCGCTATCTGAGGAATAAATCCGGTAGTATCCGGGAGAAAATCGATAAACGCTTCATCGACAATCAGTGCAATATTATGCTGACGGCAACGTTCAAATACCGCCTGCAATAACGCAGCATCTGGCATTAAACCGGTTGGATTATTGGGTGTAGCAAGAAACAGGCAATCAGGGCGACATCGATCCAATGCCGCCAATAAACGTTGATCAGGCTGATAATCATCAGCTTCACGCATCACATACTCATCAATCTGGCAATCAACCCGTTGTAAGGCTTTCCGATATTCAGCAAATCCCGGTATCAAGAGCATGGCACGACGCGGTTTAAGATAATTCACCACAGCATAAATCAATTCGGTAGCACCATTACCCGCCATCAGGTTTTCCGCAGTACAATGATGAATCTGCGCTAACGCTGCATGCAATCGACGATATTCTGTATCAGGGTAATACTCTGCGCACTGCAATTGGTTGATAATGGCCGCTTTCAAGGATTCCGGCATCCCTAATGGGTTAATATTCGCGCTGAAATCAATTATCTCTTCGACTGTAACACCCATTTTCAGCGCCATTTCCAGCACATTCCCGCCATGTTCGCTCATTAAATTGATCCCGAATGTTAAACAAAAAATCAGAGTGCCATCAATGATGGAACGGAAGAGAGCAACAAACGATCCCGACTAAAAGCTAATGTTTCCCGCAGACGCACCACATCACCAATCACAATCAATGCTGGCGCAGTCAATCCCTGAGCCGCCACCCGTTGAGCCAGAGTTAACAAGGTTGCACTAGCGACTTGTTGCTGCTGATGGCTGGCATACATCACAACCGCCGCCGGCGTTGTCGGCGCTTTACCGCCAGCGATCAATTGCTCACAGATACTCGCCAGTTGGGTCATGCCCATTAAGATCACCAGCGTGCCTTCCAGTTTTGCTAGCGTCGCCCAATCCTGTGATTCATTTCCCTGACGCAGATGGCCGGTAATAACATGAAAACCTGATGCATAATCACGATGAGTGACCGGTATCCCGGCACAAGCCAGACCACCAATTGATGAGCTGATGCCCGGTACCACTTCAAAAGGGATTTTCGCCAGCGCCAAAGCTTCCGCTTCTTCACCACCACGGCCAAACACATAGGGATCTCCCCCTTTCAGCCGGACGACATTTAACCCTTGTTGCGCACACTCTACCAAGATCTGATTAATTTGCCGTTGCGGCACGGGGTGATAGTTCGGCGTTTTGCCGACATTAATCATTTTGCAGTTATCAGGCGCTTCGGATAACAGGTCCGGACTGACTAATCGATCATACACCAGCGCCTCAGCCTGACGGATACAATGTAATCCTCTGACAGTAATCAGCGCCGCATCGCCTGGACCGGCGCCTACCAACCAAACTTTTCCGCTATTCATCATTTTTCTCACCCTTAACGAAAGTCTGTTTGAAGATATATAACCGATAGGCAGCAACACGATCTGGTGTAAGATCAATAATTCTTCATTTTTATTAATGTATTGATGATAACTATATGTCCTGACACATTGCAGCTTTATCTGCTTGTTTCCCTTAGCAACTTCGCCCTGCATCTTGTATCTATACCCTATGGATTTCAAGATGGATCGCGGCGGCAAGGGAGCGAATCCCCGGGAGCATAGATAACTATGTGACCGGGGTGAGTGAGTGCAGCCAACAAAGAGGCAACTTGAAAGATGACGGGTATACGCCATTTTTATTATAACCCCCAATGTTTTTGTGACTACAGTTAACTTTCCAACCAAATTGACGATATTTAATACTGATTGATAAAAAAAAATGCCAACATACGCCTCATTACAGACAAGAGGCGTAGCGATGGAAGCCAAGGAATTATTCAGTGTCGGTATTGACATCGGCACTACCACTACACAAGTGATCTTTTCGCGTCTGTCACTGGTGAACCGTGCAGCGGTATCACAAGTGCCACGCTACGAGTTTGTTAGCCGCGAGATTATCTGGCAAAGCCCGGTGTTATTTACCCCCGTAGACTTCGCCGGACACTTGCGTGAAGACGAACTGTTCAACTTGATCCAAGCACAATATCAGGCAGCAAACATCGATCCAGAAAGTATCGATTCCGGCGCGGTCATCATTACGGGTGAAACAGCGAAAACATGCAATGCACGCCCGGCGATTATGACACTGGCGCAAAAATTAGGGGATTTTGTTGTCGCAACCGCGGGGCCACATCTGGAATCCATGATTGCCGGTTTGGGTTCCGGCGCTCAAGCACTTTCACAACAGAAAATGGCCAGAGTGCTCAATATTGACATCGGCGGCGGCACAGCCAACTATGCGCTATTCGATGCCGGGCGACTTATTGCCTCTGCTTGCTTAAATGTCGGCGGTCGCTTATTGGAAACCGACTCTCAAGGGAAAGTTTTACGGGCGCATCCGCCAGGAGCACTCATCGTTGACTCACTATTTGGTGAAAACACAGATATTCAACATTTGACAATCACGCAAATACAGCAAATTGCTACGCGGATGTCGCAATTGCTGTGGGAAGTCGTCACCGGCCCACTCACACCACTGGCGCAACAATTACTGATGACCGAACCGCTGCCAAACTGTGATGAACTCTACGCGGTCACCCTCTCCGGCGGGGTAGGAGAATGTTATCGTCAAGCATCGGATTATGATCTATTCCGTTTTCACGATTTAGGACCACTGCTGGCACAAGCTATTCATCGTGATAATGATTTCGTCAAACTGCCGCTGCAAGTGCCGAAACAAACCGTGCGCGCTACCGTCATTGGCGCCGGCGCTCATACATTATCATTATCCGGTAGCACCATTTGGCTCGATACACTATCACTACCACTACGCAATATTCCCGTCGTCCACCCTGACACAGAAGCCGCTGAATCGCTGGCAGAAGCCTGGCAACATGCACTCACACAAATGGATCTGAATGCCGAACAGGATCTATATGCATTGGCCCTACCCGACGCCCTGCCGGTGAATTATGCCGCCGTACAGACATGCATTACCGCTTTACAGAATTTCGCCGCCCGCTATCCCTCTTCTCACCCGCTGCTCATCGTCGCCGGTCAAGATTTTGGTAAGGCATTGGGCATGCTGTTGCATCCTCTGATGGGAGAACGGCCGCTGGCGGTTATCGATGAAGTGATCACCCGCACCGGGGATTATATCGACATTGGCACGCCACTATTTAATGGCACTGTGGTTCCCGTCACTATCAAATCACTGGCTTTTCCTTCCTGAGAGAGCGTTAACATGAAATTGAAAACTCAGCTTTTTGGTAAGACCTATCAGTTTAAAGATGTCAAACAGGTGCTGGCAATGGCTAACGAATTGCGTTCCGGGGATATGCTAGCCGGGGTGTCTGCCGAAAGTTCTCAGCAACGCGTAGCGGCTAAACATGTCCTCTCGGAAATGACGATTGCGGATATTCGCATGAATCCGATCATTCCTTATGAAGAGGATTGCGTGACTCGCATTATTCAGGATGACATTAATGAAATTGCCTACACCCGCATAAAAAACTGGAGTATCGGCGAACTGCGTGAATACATACTAAGCGATGATACCAGCGTGGATGATATCGCCTTTCTGCGTAAAGGGATCAGTTCCGAAGTCGTTGCCGCCGTGGCAAAAATCAGTTCCAATGCGGACCTGATCTATGGCGCGAAAAAAATGCCGGTGGTCAAAAAAGCCAATACCACCATCGGGACACCGGGAACGTTCAGCGCCCGGCTGCAACCTAACGATACCCGCGATGATGTACAAAGCATTCTGGCTCAGATTTACGAAGGACTATCGTTTGGCGTTGGCGATGCAGTCATCGGCGTTAATCCGGTAACTGACGATGTGGAAAACCTGACTCGCGTGCTGGATACCATCTATGAGGTGATCGACAAATTCGCTATCCCAACCCAAGGCTGCGTTTTAGCCCACGTCACAACCCAGATAGAAGCTATTAAGCGTGGTGCGCCGGGTGGTTTAATTTTCCAAAGTATCTGCGGCAGTGAAAAAGGGCTAAAAGAGTTTGGCGTAGAATTGTCTATGTTAGATGAAGCGCGTGCCGTTGGCGCGGAATACTGCCGTCTTGCCGGTGATAACTGCCTCTATCTTGAAACCGGACAAGGCTCCGCTCTCTCCGCCGGCGCTCACTTTGGCGCTGATCAAGTGACAATGGAAGCACGAAACTACGGTTTGGCACGCCACTATGACCCATTTCTGGTGAATACCGTTGTCGGCTTCATCGGGCCGGAATACCTCTACAATGATCGCCAGATTATCCGCGCCGGATTAGAAGACCACTTTATGGGAAAACTCAGTGGAGTCTCAATGGGATGTGACTGCTGCTACACCAACCACGCAGATTCCGATCAAAACCAAAATGAAAACCTGATGATCTTGCTGGCAACCGCAGGGTGTAATTTCATCATGGGAATGCCGCTTGGTGATGATATTATGCTCAATTACCAGACTTCCGCTTTCCACGATACCGCTACTATCCGCCATCTGCTCAATCTGCGCCCATCACCAGAGTTTGAACATTGGCTGGAACAGATGGGGATCATGGCAAACGGGCGTTTAACATCACGCGCAGGCGATGCATCGTTCTTTTTCTGATTCTTTGCTGAGATAAATCACCATGAACCAAAAACCAATTAAAGCATGTGCAGATAATGCGGTCTTTAGCCAAGAACCACAAACATTATCCCGTCCTACAGCGGGAATCATCGACGAAACTGAAAGCTGTACGCCGGATTTAGGCTCCTTAGAAGCCAAACAGTGGATCGGCGTCCAAAACCCGAACCGCATGGAAGTCTTACAGGAATTACGCCGCAGCACTGTGGCGAGAGTCGGTACCGGCCGCAGCGGTCCACGCCCCCGCACTCAGGCATTACTACGTTTTCAGGCTGATCACTCCCGTTCTAAAGATACAGTGTTAAAAGAAGTCCCGGTTGAATGGATAGAAAAACAAGGATTGCTGGAAGTGCAATCTCAAGTTAGCGATAAAAATCTCTATTTAACTCGGCCGGACCTGGGAAGAAAACTCAGTGCGAATGCGGTAGAAACCTTGCTGACACAGTGCAAAACCGGCCCCGATGTACAGGTTGTGATTTCTGATGGCCTTTCTACTGATGCCATTACCACCAACTACGAAGATCTTGTGCCACCACTGTTAAAAGGGTTGGAACAAGCAGGAATGTGCATCGGCACACCATTTTTTGTGCGCTATGGCCGTGTCAAAATCGAAGATCAAATTGGCGAGTTACTGAAAGCTAAAGTGGTTATCTTACTTATTGGAGAACGCCCCGGATTGGGGCAATCGGAAAGTCTCTCCTGCTATGCCGTTTACCAACCAACTGTAGAAAAAACGGTTGAAGCCGACCGCACTTGTATCTCGAATATTCATCGTGGCGGCACACCACCCATCGAAGCCGCAGCAATTATTGTCGATTTAGCTAAAAATATGCTGGAACAACAAGCTTCCGGCATTGCTCTTAGTCGTTGATAGCATGGTGGCTATACTCTATGGATTTCAAGATGCTTCGCGACGGCAAGGGAGCAAATCCCCAGAAGCATAGATAACTATATGACCGGGGTGAGCGAGTGCAACCAATAAAGAGGTAACTTGAAAGATGACAGGTATAAACAATAATCTTTCATTTAAGTGGAAACTCCCTTTTACCTCATTAAGAAAATCATCAATATAAAAATAGGATGGCAGGCCAAAACCTGCCTCTTGCTTTATTGATTGCCTAACCATAAATGCGATATAACTTCCAGTTCTGCATTTAGAATACTGCTAATGTTGTAGAATTCAATTTTATAGTAATTAACAACATTAGGAGGTGATGCAAGTATTTCCGTCTTACCGGAGTAAATATCAATATAGCTATACTGATTATAATGTCCAAACGGACCAGCCCAATAATTTACAGCCCTAATATTTGCCATGCTATTGTTTTTTATAATTGCGTCACTGAAATCAGTGGGTAATACTGCATTACCAGAATTATAAATTACATATGCATCGTTAGAATTCATATGTACCATTCTTGATGGAATTCCAGCTTTTTTCCACGCAGGGTCCATTACAAATTCAATTTCTGCAATTTCAGTATTGCTAAGATTGGTGACTACAATTTTATAGCGGTAAATAAGGTCACCAGGTCCGCCGAATATTTTAACTTCGCTAGGATAAACATCAACATGACTATATTGATGATAATCTCCAATCAGACGAGCCCAGTAATTTATAGCCCTAATTGGTGCCATACTCTTGTTTTTTATAATTGCCGCTGGGACTGTATTGGGCACTGCAATATTTTTATTACTATAAATCTCAACGGTTTGAAGAGGACCTATAGATACAGTTTTTTTCAATGACATTATTCTTCTCCTCATTGTTTCTGTTATTTAGTAACATATATGACAGGTAGTTTTATCTGTAAAATTTAACTTAACACTTTCCCAAAACAGTTAAATATTGAAATTTGTCAGCACAGTGAAAAAATCAGATACTGTTTTTTCGCGTTATCTATTCTAATAACACTTTTTTCTCTCATTTCTATTACGGCAGCAGCACCATACTACTAAATACAGCAAACTCTAGAAAAACAGATCTAAATAATGCATTTATTAGGTATAATAAAACCGTAATTATGTTATGATAAGTCATTAGATCAACAAAATATTATGAGATTGAATAGATGGATTTGGAAAAATTAAGGAAATTAACCCTCAGTAGTGGATTCACATTTAAAGAGCTTCTCGAAATGCAAAGAACCTTTAAAAATCTTGACGATGATGAAAGAAAGTACCTTATAGAAATTTATACAAAAAACGATAATATTTACAATGTTATAATATTATTTTCTGAAGAAGTAGGTTTTCCTGTGTTATACATAACTGCCTGGTATGTAGTATTCATATTAATAGAACTGTACGATAATGTGTGGTTTATGATTCCATTTACATCACTTACTTATGTCATTGTGACAATGATATGTTTATGTTACAAACATTTTTGTCAAAATTATACTTTCCCCATGTGCATAAAATTAATAATTTTCTATATTCGCTTTAAAATAAAAGAAAAACTCAAGAAATTATAAAAAATAATAAAAATAACCATAAAATAAAATAAAATAAAACCGAGCCTAAATAAATGAACCTAACTGACTTAAGAAAATTAATATTAAATAGCGGATTCACCTTAAAAGAATTACTTAAGATAAAGAGAAGTTTTATTATTCTACACAAAGATGAGCCTGATGTTTATGACAAATACCAAAGTAAAACAGATTGTTTTTGTCATTATCTGTTATTTATAGCTGAAGAAGTCTCTTTACCATTAACATTTTCTACTTCAGTTTGTTTATTTATAATAACAGGCATGTTTTTCAGTGAAATGGCATATGGAATTCCATTAATGTCATCTATTTACTTATTTTTTGCTATTTCTGCTTTTATTTACTACAGCCTTTCCGTTAGCTGTAATTTAATCACAGGTTCAAAATTGTTAATTTTCTATATTCGTTTTAAAATAAAAACAAGCCCAATTCTTAAATTCATCAATAAAATATCAACAAAAATAGCCAATTATAAAACAAAATAAAATCGGGTCTAAATAAATGAACCTAACTAACTTAAGAAAATTAATATTAAATAGTGGATTCATCTTTAAAGAATTGATTAAGATAAAGAGAAGCTTTCTTGTCCTGCATAAAGATGACCCGCACATTTATAATAAATATCAAAGCAAAACAGATTGTTTTTGTCATTATCTACTATTTATAGCTGAAGAAGTTGCTGCACCATTAATAATGTTAACCTCAGTTTGTTTATTTATAATATTAGGTATGTTTTTCAGTGAAAAGGAACATAGTATTCCATTAATGTCATTTATTTACTTACTCTTTTTTATCTCATTCTCAATTTATTATAGCCTTTCCGTTAGCTGTAATCCCATCACAGGGTTAAAATTAGCAGCCTTTTATATTCGTTTTAAAATAAAAAATAAATTTCAATCGTCATGAAGTTTATTTATATCATCTATCAAAAGTTTGACTTTATATATACTACCAGATATTTGAATGGTTAAAATAGGATTTGGTGTTAACCGCCATTTTCTGGAAAAATCCGAATTAATATATCTGAACAATTTCCCTGCTCCCGGTTTAAGTTTAAACATTCCATATGTTCCATATGCACTCGCCACTAAATCAACTGAACTATAAGCAACATCAGCTACACCATCATCATAACCTAAAGCATGAGAGATGTGCCTATATCCTGCCCTGACCCAGCCGATATCTTGATTCTCATAAAGAATCGGACTAATAGATTCATAAAAATTATTACCTCCATGAGCGAATAAAACAACTCCCAGTGATTTGACAGTTTTAGATCTTACTAATTTACCTGACTTAAAAACTGAAAAACCAGCAAACATCTGAACACCACCAGCAACAACCCCACCGCCTATTTTTGCATATTTAACCACGCCGTGATCTTCAAATATATCGGTTACAATATATTTGGTATAATCCTTACGCCTTAAAACCTGATATTCTTTTTCCGTTACTTCATATTCATCTTTTACTTCATAAACCAATCTCTTTTTTTCATTTACATCAAATGTATTTTTAAACTCACGTGTTTTTATATTAACAAAATCATCAATTTCTTTTAAATATGACATTCTCAATTGGCTATCTTCTATAAAAAAGCTGGCAGCCAAGTGTGCTTTACGCTTCAATAATGAAGCGTAATTATTTAAATCATAAGAAAGATGAGATATCCCTTTCATAAAAGCCTCAGTAAACGTTGTCTTCCCATATGCTATATGCACTGGTGCCGGACATAATATGTTCCCACGTTATTGATTTATACATCAAAGATAAACTCTCCTGTGGCTGACATTCATTATGCGTAGATGAATTTGGATAAAATCCATTCAATGCACATATATATGCGCCGGTAAGTTTTATCTTATAATATAGCTCTAAACCACCTTTAGTTGATGTTCTGTAAAAATAAAAAATACATTGCAGCGATTCTTTATTCGTTATAGCCAATCCCAAAAGAGGAGAAGATTTATCTATTGGCTTTCTTATCTCAACCGGCTGATGGTTAACATGTTGACCTCTGGTTATATTAGACGTCAATTCATAAACAAATATATGGTCTTCATGACCAAGCTGACATGTATTACCAATAGAATCAACCGTTGAACATCCTTGTGATATCAAACCTTGCTTATCACCCCTAATTTCTAAATAGATTATATTCGCCATAGAAAACCATCAGTTAGTCAATATTCAAAAACATGAATATATATTATCTTGATAAAAAATATAATATAGATATTGGGTTCATTGCCAAAGAATGTGATAAACCTCATGATAAGGGAAATTTAGCTAATCCTTTGGTGTTATAAATAACATTTAATTGCTGCCAATATTCCACTTAAATTAAATTTGAATGGATTTTTAATCCAATACGATTAAGTATAATGAAAGTCATTGCCAAGCAAATATTACGGGATATATTTACTAAAAATGCTTAAAATTATTATCCAAGAATAAGGGAATCCAAAAGAGCGAAATTTAATATCAACTAAAAATAAAGGATGGCAGGTCAAAACCTGCCTCCTGATTGGTTTGGTAGATAGTGAAATTCTTAAAATAGGGTTCATGAAAGATCAACTACCAATTCCAAAATTGCGATGTAACTTCAATTTCTGCGTTGTAAATAGTGCTGAGATTGGTGACTATAATTTTATAAAAATAAACAGCGTTAACAGGTGCGAGAAATGTTTTTTCCTCACCAGGGTAAACATCAATATAACCATACTGGTTATAATCTCCAATCGGGGGAGCCCAGTAATTTACCGCCCTAATCGGCGCCATACCATTGTTTTTTATAATCGCCAAAGGATAATGATTGGGAAATATTACATTTCCATGCTTAAAAATCTCAAACGATTGACCAGGGTTTATAGCTATAACTTTCGATGACATTTTATTCCTTCCTTATTTTAACTGTTATTTAGTGAAATATATAATTAGGTGATTTCACCTATGAAATTTAACTTAACACTTTCCGTGAACAGTTAAATATTGAAATTTATCAGTGAAGTAAAAGAAATACGATAAACGAACTCATCGTATATAAATCTCATTCAACGGTAAGATTAGTAGAACTCCAGACCTGACAATATTCAAGTCTGAATATAATTATTTTATTTTCTTATTAATGCTGGTTATTAAATTATCCTGACAATTAGAACGGTAACACAATATTACTTTCAGCGAGTAATCCCATATTGTTATACATAGCACAAGCCGCATCCACCAAATGCATAGCCAACGCAGCGCCGCTCCCCTCCCCTAAACGCATGTCCAAATGTAGATAAGGCGCTAGTTGCAGGTGTTGCAACGCAATAATGGAACCTTTCTCTGCCGATAAATGCGAAGGAATTAGGTAATGACGCACATCAGGAGCAATTCGACAAGCGGCCAGCGCCGCCGCGTAAGAAGGGAATCCATCCAGAATCACCGGCAACCCGGCAGAGGCGGCGCCAAGCATTACGCCCGCCATACCCACCAAATCATAACCTCCAACCTTTGCCAATACATCAATGCTATCTCTGGCATCAGGCCGATTGATTTCAATCGCCTGTTGCACAACCGCCACTTTATGATGCAAGCGTTCTCTGGGGAAGTTAGCCCCAACTCCTACAATCTGTTGTGGATCGTTGTCTGTCAAGACGCTGACCACAGCCGCCGCCGGTGTGGTATTCGCCATACCCAATTCCCCCACACCAAACAATTTCACGCCATTTGCAGCCTGTTCCAGCATCAGGTGTGCGCTTGCCAGCAATAGATCTTCTGCTTGCTGGCGGCTCATTGCCGGTCCTTGAGCAATGTTGCCACTGCCACGCCCCATCTTCATGTTCACTAATCCCGGCACAGGATCACTGTCAATGCCCACATCCACAACTTTCACATCCGCGCCCGCATTCACCGCCAATACGCAAACACCGGTGATCCCTTTCATCATATTCTGCGCATGAATAGCCGTCGCTGACTTAGGCGATATAGTCACGCCTTCGTCATAAACCCCATGATCAGCAACCATCACGATAATCTGCTTACGATCAATATGATGGCCCGATAATCCCCGCATTCCGGCAAGCTGAATCGCCAGATGTTCCAGACGTCCGAAGCTGCCTGTTGGTTTAACCAACCCATTCAATCGAGTTTCAGTACGCGCCATCGCAACATTATCCAACGGCACAATAGCATTAATGATCGATGAAAATGTTTGCATGGTGTTATTTCCGTGTCTCAAGCTGCCAGTCACTCCGGTTATTAAATGTGCGCAAGGTAGTCAATCCATGTTGAATTTCCACTACACTGTACGTTCCCTGTTCAAAATGAAAGTGCCACATAGCAGCAGGCGGCATAGCCAGCAGACGCGCCAGCAACAAGCCCAATACCCCCTGATGAGCGACTAATAACAGATTATGCTGACTTTCTTGTATCAGCAGATGCTGAACCACATTTTCTATCCGGGCCGCAAATGCCGGAAAGGTTTCCCCTCCGGTCGGTGCTGCCTGTTGCCAATCCGCTAACCAAGCAGCCCAAGCTTCGGCGTCTTCATGTTGCAAATCGCGGTGATGGCGCATTTCCCATACGCCAAAATGCATCTCATTGAGTTGCGTATCAATGGTAGCTGACAGCGAGTGACCGGCCAGAATAATCTCCGCAGTATGACGCGCCCGCCGTAATGTGCTGCTTGTCGCTTGCGAAAATGTCACTGACGATAGATAGCGGGCAACTTGCCGAGCCTGATTGATTCCCGTTTCCGTCAGCTCCACATCCGTCATCCCACAGAAAACACCGCTCAGATTCGCTTCTGTTTGACCGTGCCGAACCAGAAATAGTCGCATTATCGTTACTCTACCTCAGATGTTTTTTAGAGCAGTTAATTCAGAAACACGTAGATTCAGACTCGTTTTTTAGCATGTTACCCCCATTCATCATAAAATGACTTGCGAATGTGTGTCGTAGTACATGTCTCGCCAGCCTTTTTGCTAGATTGGGAATCATTGATTTAATACCGTTTTGGGTAGCGATTACCCAACGTTCATACTGTTGCGCTTCGGACTTTGTGACGAAGCACTTACGAATATGCTTGCCCTTGCGGGCGAACATCAGCAAGGTACTGCCCGCTATCCAGTTTGGATACACTCACAAAATGTCTACCAGAAATTTCACCCAAACAAATAACGAGCCACAGCTAATGCCAACCCAGCAGTACCAATTATGGTTGCAGCTAACCACTTCGTCTGTGCACTGATTTCTTTATGTAGATCGCCTTTTGTCGCAAACTCTTCAGATCGAGTTGTTAGCTTGGTTAACTCTATCTTTATTTGCATGACATCTGATTCAAGACGCGCCACTCTTGGCTCTAAACTGCCGCCATCACCGCCATCATTACGGGTAGTATCCATATCATCACCCCCTTTACGTTTAGTACTATACCCGTTATCTTTCAAGTTGCCTCTTTGTTGGCTGCACTTAGCGAGAATAGGGGTTGAGTATTTTGCCAGAAAATTACTCACAGTAGCGCCAGTAAAAACACCAACTCCCCAACTTCCACTGACGCACCAAGGGTATCACCGGTCTGACCGCCTAAACGGCGGCACAGATACACCGCCAGCAACCCGATAACCAACAGCGTAATCGCCAATGCCAACACACCAGACCAGCGCATCAGTAGAACAATCAATATTGCCCCGCCTAACAATGTCAACAGTGCCTGATGACCGTTAACCCGACCAATATAGAGATTCCCCAACCCACTCCCTTCACGAGCACAACGCTGGCGGTACATTAACAAGATAATCGCACTCCTGCCCGCCACTGACGCAGCAGTTAAAGCCATCAGCATAGAAGCGCCACGCAGAGATAATTCGCTCACCACCAGCACTTTCGCCAAAATGAGAAAGATCAATGCCAACCCACCATTGGTTCCCAAACGGCTATCACGCATAATCTCTAGCATTCTTTCCCGTTTACGGGCAGAAAACACGCCATCACAGGTATCTGCTAAACCATCAAGATGAAGTGCCCCGGTTAACAACGCCAGCGCTAATACGTAACCCAGTGCCGCCAAGGGAGCGCCACACCAAGGAGTTAGCAAGGTAAAAACCGCCGCTGCAAGCATACCGACAATCAATCCAACCAATGGAAAACTCGCTATGCCGCGCACGTAGTGATCGATTTCTAATCCCTGTGTCCAGCGCGATGGTACCGGAATGCGAGTCATAAATTGTAAGGTGGCAAGAAACAAACGCAGGCTCATTTAATTTTTACCTCAATTCCCGATACCATCAAAAATACTTCACTGGCAGCCGCCGCCAGCCGCTGGTTAACCCTTCCGGCAATATCGCGGAAATGTCTGGCCAGACGGTTCTCCGGCACAATGCCCATTCCCAGTTCGTTAGTGACCAGATATATCGGGGAAGTCGTGTGGATACAAGCCGCTAACAGCTCGCTAATTTGCTGCTGAATTCCCACCTCCAATACAGCAAAATCCATTTGTTCAGGTGGTGTCTCTCCAGCTTGTTCAAATAATAGGTTGGTAATTAAGGTGGTGATACATTCCAAGATAACCGCTTCTCCCGGTCGGGTTTGCGTCGTGATAACTGCACCGAGATCGCGATAGCCCTCCCATGTGCGCCAATGAGCGGGCCGATTTTCACGGTGCAGTTGTATACGTTCAGCCATTTCACTGTCTGTCACTACAGCAGTCGCAATATACAACACCTGTTCACTCGCTTGTGCCGCCAGTTTCTCCGCCAGCACACTTTTTCCACTACGAGCCCCGCCAGTGATCAAGATCACGGAGCCGAACCTTGTCGATGGGTTTTCATGCACTGATAAATCCGTTCTATATCCAGATGTTCGCGCATGGCTTTCGCCAGAAGGTCAAACTGAGTCTGTTTGTAGTGAGTATAATCCAGTGTTTCACCTTGATAAGCCGCCAATCCTTTGCGCTGACGCAAAGAATTAAGCAGAGCGCGGGTAAAATGAGCGCTATCAAACAAACCATGAATATAACTGCCCATCACACTGCCCTCCCGATTAACTGCGCCATCACACCAACCACCAGACTGGCCGTTACGCTCGGTAATACAGGCAAACGGGGTCGCATCCGCTCCCAGTGACGAGCTGCCCATATGAATTTCATAACCGCGAATAGGCTGCTCAATGCAGTCTGACAACAAGCCAGGCAATGCTGACAAGCTCTTACCGTTTACCCTAGTCGTTACTTTTTCTTGGGCAAAGCGGGTTTCCATATCCAGCAATCCAAGGCCATCCATCTGTTCAATGCCTGATTCCACGCCATCAATAATCCGTTTCCCCAATATTTGATAACCACCGCAGATACCAATAACCGGAACACCAGCCTGATGTGCCGTTAACAAGGCATCCGCTAACCCGTTCTGCCTCAGCCATTGCAAATCTCCCAACGTGTTTTTGCTGCCGGGCAAGATAATCAGATCCGATGGCTGCAACGCTGATGGTTGAGTCACATAACGCAAGCGAACATCCGGTTGCACCGCCAGCGCGTTAAAGTCAGTAAAATTAGCAATATGGGGCAGACGAATCACCGCAATATCCAACGCCTTTTCTGTTGCGCCATCATATTTGCCGATTTGCAGTGCCACACCGTCTTCATCTTCCAGATCGATATTCAGCCAAGGCATGACTCCCAATACCGGCACTCCGGTTAAGGCTTCAATCTGTTCAATACCCGGCTGGAGCAGGCTGACATCACCTCGGAATTTATTGATAATCACCCCTTTTACCCGCGCTTTCTCCTCCGGGCGTAACAGTGCCAATGTGCCATAAATGGCCGCAAATACACCGCCGCGATCGATATCCGCGACCAGCAACACAGGGGCATCCACCATTTCCGCCATCCCCATATTGACAATATCTCGATCTCGCAGATTGATCTCCGCCGGACTGCCAGCCCCCTCCAACACAATGACGTCATATTCACGGGCCAGACTGTGAAAAACTTCACAAATTTGCTGCTGCAAACTGGGCTTGTACTGGTGATACTCCACCGCATTCATGCTACAGGCCACTTTTCCCATTAACACCACTTGCGCCTTACGCTCGCTGGTGGGTTTAAGCAATACCGGGTTCATCCGTACATCAGGTTCGATACCTGCTGCCTCTGCCTGAAAAATCTGCGCCCTGCCCATCTCTTCACCGTTAATAGTGATACCAGAATTCAGCGCCATATTCTGTGATTTAAACGGCGCGCAGCGATAACCATCTTGAACAAAGATACGGCACAATCCCGCAACCAATACACTTTTTCCAACATCGGATGCCGTACCCTGCAACATTAAAGACAAGCCCATCATGCTATCTCCTTCATTATTGGTGTAGCAGAGCAAAAAGCTGCTCCCCAGTTTTTACAGCCACGATTCCATTCGCCATGCAGCTTTAGCTGCCGCTCCAGCACTTATTTCTCCGTATGCCACTGTTTATTCACTAGAATAGTGGAGAAATAAGGTAATTTCCGATCGGCGTCTACCTGATCCAAACGGCGCCAGCACTGTTCACTTGGCAATGTAGCATCCGCCATCAATAAAGCATGTTCAAACAAATTCAAGCGGGCCAACAACGTACTCACGGCGGCAAAACGGTTATAAACTTTCATCAGCACTACGCAATCATGCGTTTGCAGTGCCTGCGCCAGCTCGGCTTCCGGCGCGGTACAAGACATGATCGCCATTGATTGCTGTTCCATCGCCAGAGGTAAGACGGTACGTGCGGCAATCGCGGCAAAAGAGGTGATGCCTGGAACAATTTCCAGCCACTCTTGCCGACCAATTCGCGCCAGCAAAAAGACCCAAGTACTGAATAACATGGCATCACCCAACGTGATAAAACCCACTTGCAGCCCTTTTGCGACTTCATCTTGCAGTTGTTGCGCCACTTCATCCCATACCGCCTGTTTCTCTTCGCCATTAGTGCTCATTGGAAAATGGCAGGTACGAATTTCCGTGTGAGGCAACAGGTATTCACGCACGATGGAGAGCGCCAGACTATCCCCTCCTTTACGTCCAGCGGGTGCATAAAGCACATCAAGGCGAGCAAGTATTCGAGCTGCACGTACGGTAACTAAATCACTGGCGCCCGGACCAACGCCTATAGCATAAAGTCTCCCATTCATCACACCACCTCCTGCTGATCTTCCTGTAACGCATCCGCCAGGTGTTGAACGAACATCTGGCGAATCAACGGATTTTCACCTAATCCCTGTAACCAAGATTGGGTTTTGATCCCAACAGCTTCCAGTTGAGAACGCCACGAATCCGGCTCGTCTGATGCCATGTCGTTAATCGCATGAT
The DNA here is from genome assembly GCF_000612035.1 of Photorhabdus aegyptia. NCBI lineage: Bacteria > Pseudomonadati > Pseudomonadota > Gammaproteobacteria > Enterobacterales > Morganellaceae > Photorhabdus > Photorhabdus aegyptia. The sequence goes on from NZ_JFGV01000015.1 coordinate 69,418, forward strand.
CGCCGGCCACTATCATTAATGGCATCAAATGTACTTTACGCACCGCCTGATGCCGCAAGCGAATAATGATCTGGTCGATTTCCGGGTAGCTCTCCACCGCGCCAACCAACGCCGGGAAATTATGTGCGCTCATAAGATGATCAAGGCACGCATAGGCAGAAAAGGCATGATGGGTTGCACCATGCCCCATAAACACCACGCGTTCATCCTCAGCTAACGGCGGCATCTGACTTTTCAGGGCAACAAGCAGTTGTTGATAATCGGCAAAGCTGTTAAGCAGCGGTGTACCTACTACTAATCGTTGGAAATGATCGCTAAAGGAACGCATTTCATTGACGATCTTTTCATATTCGTCACCATTGATGACATGCAGGGATTGAATAGCGACATCCTGATACCCCTCATTGACCAAACGCTCCAACGCCTGACGTGGATTATCCACCTGTAGGCCATCACGTCTTTTTAATTTACGGATGATCATCTCTGAGGTGAATGCACGATACAGATCACGATCACGGTAAGCCACTGCCAGTTGTTGTTCACAGACATCAATATTCTTTTGTCGGGTTTGATGATAGCTGGTACCAAAACTGATGATTAATAGTGCTTTTTTCATTTTATTGCCCTCATTATTCCTGCCAATTGGCTAGGTGTTGGACAAACTCATCCAGCGAACTAATCTGCTCTCCGTCATCTCCCGGTAAAGTCGGTGTAGGTCGGCACACCACAATACAGGGAATATTAAGCGCCAGGCAGGGAGCGACTTTCTGTTGATATCCCCCCTCGGCCCCAGACTCTTTTGTGATCACCACATCAGGGTGACAAAATTCATACACTGCATGATTGAATTCAGCCGTAAATGGCCCACGCAACGCGATAATATGATCAACCCCCAATCCTAACGCTTCACACTGAATCAACACCTCGGCGGTCGGCAATACCCGTACCAGCAAGGTTTTTCCCGGTAGTAAACGCTGATACAGCTCCAGTTGCTTACTGCCGGTGGTGAGCAAGATCCGTTGCCCTAGTGCCCGGGCAACGTCGCAAGCCTCTTCAATACTATTTACTTTGTGCAACAGTGGATGACTCAGTAAGTCAATTTCACTGGGACGCTGATAACGAGTAAGCCGCAGCGACAAACGACGACAAGCGGTGATCACGTTGTGACTTAGCGCATTTGCGTAAGGATGAGAAGCATCAATCACCCAACGTACCTTATGCCGATCAAAGTAATCCACCATAGCCTCGGCATCCATTCGCCCCACCACCACTTCTCCCTGAATATCTCCCGCCAGTTGTCTTCCTGCATCAGTAGCGACAGAGAGACGATAACGTGCTCCTGCGGCGTCTAGTGCCTGACAGAGCAACCGAGCATCACTGGTGCCGCCAAAAACATGGATAGCCGGATGGCTCATAATTCATACCCCCGTGGCGTGATCATCAATCCATCACGGCAATAGGTCGTTTGATTGCCAACGATCACCAGACTGGTCATATCCACCGGGGAAAAGTCCATCTCGCCAAACGTGGTAATCCATTTATCTTGTTTTTTACGTCCCGCCGCTTTTACTACGCCAACCGGCGTCTGTGCTGCTTTCCACGGCCGCATAAGTTCAAATGCTTTGGCAAGATGCCCTTCCCGGCCACGGCTACGTGGGTTATAGAAGCAAATAACAAAATCCGCTTGCGCGGCGGCAATAACACGTTTCTCAATCATCGGCCACGGCGTTAGCAGATCACTTAAACTGATATGACAAAAATCATGCATCAATGGCGCGCCCAACAACGACGCCGCGGCAATACTGGCGGTGATCCCGGCGACCAACCTAACTTCAAGATCACATTGTTGCTGGCAAACCAATTCCAGCACTAAACCCGCCATGCCATAAATTCCCGCATCACCACTGCTGATCAAAGCAACTTTACGGCCGGACAACGCCAGATCGATCGCTCTCTGGCAGCGTTCAATCTCCTTGCACATCCCGGTCTTAATCACTTCTTTATCCATCGTCAGATGTTTAACTAAATGGGTGTAGGTTTTATAGCCGACAATAATTTCAGCTTCGCGGATCGCCTCAATGGCCTCCTGCGTCATCATGGATTCATTGCCTGGTCCAATACCGATTACCGTTAACATGATTGTGATACCCCCAAAGTGATAGTGACGCCCTGCTGACGCAAGGTCCGACCAACCAATTTTCCTTCGCTCATCAACCAGGCGACAGGTTGTGAAACACTGCCAATTCCTATCGTCTGGCGCACAAAATCGGAAGCAGGAAAGCGTTGCTCATGAAGACTTAATTCATTAACACTGAACAACTCAAACGGTACACGCCAACGCTGTGCAAGTTGATTCAGCGCCGGTTCATCCTTTTTAATGACAACACTGCCGATGGCCCGTAACGCCATCAGATCGAAATGGTTTTCCGCCATCTGTTGCCGCAATAGCTCAATCACTGTTTGCAATGGCGTATCCCGGCGACAACCAATCCCGGCCACCACTCGTTTCGGCACCAGTTTGTAAACCGGCAGAGACAATCCCGGCAACGAATCTCGCAATGTGATACACACCAGCGCATCCAGTTCTGGCAATTCCTCCAGACTCGCTACCGGGACAAAACCCCGGGTATCACACTGCTCACGTTCGTTAAGTAGTGGCTCATCCCACCACAACCCCACTTTTTGACCACTGACCAACATTTGATTTATCACCTTCACCACATGGCGAAAATCCTGCATATCGGCATCTAATTGAGTGGCAAGGGTGTCCAACGCCGCCATCCCATTAACATCCGTGGCAGTTGTAATCACCGGGTCAGCCCCCAATAACGCCGCCAAATAGTGAGTCAACGCGTTAGCCCCACCCACATGACCAGATAACAGGCTAATAACATGCTGCCCTCCTTCATCAATCACCACCACGGCGGGATCATGCATTTTGTCGTTTATGAGCGGCGCAAGCAGGCGTACCGTGATGCCAAGCGCGGCCACCACCACCAACGCCGAATAGCATTTAAATGCCTCGCGCAACGTGTCGCCAAAGCTGCCATTGAAAGGCGTAAATCCCGCTTCCAATAGCTTTTCGCTGGTAAAACAGGTCAGAGGAAGATGAGCTTGCAACCGGCGTACCAGTCTGACCCCGCCCGGCGTCAGACAAAACACCGCAATCGATTCATGCCCGGCGATATTCATGGCTAAACCCCGCATCGTAAAGCTTGGAATAGTGGTACTCTTCTCCCAAAAAAGCACCGACCAGAATCAAAGCGGTTTTACGAATACCCGCTGCCTGTACTTTTTCAGCAATATCAGCCAACGTACCACGTACAGTAAGCGTGTCAGCCCAGGTCGCTTTGTATATCACCACGACCGGCGTCGTTGCCGGATAGCCACCAGCTTGAAGACGCGCAGCCACATGTCTCATTTTCTGTACAGAAAGATAAATCGCCATTGACGTTTGATGAGCGGCGAAGGATTCCAGTTGTTCGAGCGGCGGCACCGGTGTACGCCCTTCAATCCGGGTAATGATCAAGCTTTGCGCCACTTCCGGTACGGTGTACTCCACCCCTAATTGCGCGGCTGCCCCAAGGAAAGCACTGACACCCGGTATCGAGACAAAACTAATGCCCGCATCGGTCAACGCTTCCCCTTGTTCGCGTATGGAACCGAACAACGAGAGATCGCCGGTTTGCAGTCGCACCACCAACTTACCCGCACGTACACCCTCAACCATCAGCGCAACAATCTGTTCCAGCGTCAGACCGGCGCTATCATGACACTCAGCCTCTGGCGGGCAATAATCCAACAGTTCGGTATTAATCAATGAACCAGCATAAATCACCACCTGTGCCTGTTGCAGCAAACGGTAGCCTTTTAAGGTGATCAACTCCTTATCACCCGGTCCGGCCCCAACAAACCACACTTTTCTGGGATCAAAATATTCAGACATCGATCTTCTCCTTGTAACAGGAAATCAGATAAGTCGGATTATTCGGTTTGAAATAGTGACCCGTACCCAAGGTCGCTAGAGTAGATGCTTGTAGCTGTATGCACTCCAATTGACTGATCTGACAGGTCCGCAAATGTTCCAGTGCATCATTCAGGTTATTCAGCAAAATGAAAGTCAGTACCAGACGGCCACCGGGGTGCATGTGATCCAGCGCCCAGTCGATCAAAGCGGTCAATTGCCCGCCACTTCCGCCAATAAACACCGCATCGGCCATAACATCCAATGCTAACGGGGCTTCTCCAGCAATGATCTCCACATTATGACAACCTAGCCGCTGACGATTCTCCCCAATCAAGGCTAGTGCCGCCGGGTTGCGTTCAATAGCAGTAACAGTCAGCTCCGGGAAGCGTAACGCCGCCTCCAATGCCACACTGCCTGTACCCGCTCCCACATCAATCAATTGGCTGGCATCGCTGAGTTCCAGCCGCTCCAGCGCCAATGCACGTACAGGTTCTTTAGTCATTGGCACTTTCTGTCCGCGTAAAAATTCATCATCTCTCATTTAGGATCACCACCACATTCATGTCATAGTCAGTCGCCACCGCTTCCGGCCGCAGACGGTGAATACGCTCATTAGTCAAAGAGAGGTTTTCACCAATAATCAATGTACGGCTCAGGCCACGCTCAATAATGGCCTCCGCAATTGCCCGCGGGCCGACGCGCCCATCAGTTACCATGCCTACTTTGTCGTGTTGCAGAAGCCAGCCAAAATCCGGGGCTCGCCCGTGACTGCTGGTCAGATAGATATCGTTCATATCCAGCGCAGCTTTGGCACACAGATACTGAATTGAACTGATACCCGGAATGATGCGCAGATCATCTGCGGTAAAATATTCAGACAATAATTTGCCAATGCCATATAACAGCGGATCACCAGACGCTAACACCACAATCCGGCGTGTACTGTTGTTCTGTAGCCAAACAAGCAAACTAGCCAGATCAGCATCCAGTACACGGGTTTCATGGGTGATACCGCTAAATATCTCCAGGTGACGTCTACCACCGACCAACACCTCCGCCTCAGTGATATAGTGCTGTGCCTGCGGTATCAGATACGCAGTATCGCCGGGACCAATTCCCACTACGGTGATCATCGCATTGCCTCCAAAATGTCATTCAATGGGCGACTGGTGCCAAGTATCTGATTATCAAAAGAGAACATGATGGCATCACAGCACGGTGGGTTAACCGCAAAACGCAACATCTCACGCATGCGTTCACAAATGCGTTCGGCTATACGGTCATAAACCGCTTGCAAGCCGTGTTCTGCTATCAGTTCCATTGCGGCTTCCGTGGTATCGCAGCGACTCACTTCCAATAACAGTTCCTGCGACGCCCCCATCAGTGCCAGATAAGCAATCAACGTTTCCATGCGGCCATCAGCGATATGGCTGTGGGTATGGAAAATTCCTGCGGCCACTTTCACCAGTTTGCCGGGATGCCCCACCAACATGATATGGCGGAACCCAAGCCGTACCGCTTCCTGCAACATGTAACCAACGAAGTTACTCATGGTCACTACTAGCTGACCATCGAGCCCCAATTGTTCACGCACAAAACGCTCACCGTGATTGCCCGGCACCAGAATGACCTTTTCAGCACCCGCCGAACGTTTCATTTCCAGTTCTATCGCCAAAGAACGCTTCCAACTCTCTTCCGACATTGGCGTGACGATACCGGTGGTGCCAATGATGGAAATGCCGCCCAGTATTCCCAATCGCCCGTTGTAAGTTTTCTTTGCCCGCTCTTCACCTTCCGGTGCGAAAATTTCCACCTCCGCGCCCCGTAAAGGGCCGATGGCCTCCCGTACTGCTGCCTCAATGGTTTGACGTGGTGTACGATTAATCGCAGAGCTGCCTACCGGTAATCCGACGCCTTTGCGAGTAACCGTACCCACACCTTCCCCACCACGCAGATGGATCTCACCGTGATCGCATAGAGTGACACGGGCAAAAATCAGCATGCCATGCGTCGCATCTACATCGTCGCCACCATCTTTACGAATAGCGGCAGTCGCCTGTTGGCCTTCAATCAGCGGCTGTTCAACGTTAAGACGTAGTGTCACACCAGAAGGTGTCACAATAGAAACATGATCAATAACTTGCTGACGCAGCACCATTAATGCGGCAACCTTGGCGGCAGCGGTAGCACAGGAACCCGTGGTATAACCTTTGCGATACTGCTTACCGTTATGCCAGATGCTGTCTAGTTGCATGGTGTTTAATTGAATAGTGTCACTCATGGCGCCTCCCGCAACCGGTACAGAATGGCGTTGATAATCGCCGCCGCAATATTACTTCCCCCTTTACGACCTGCGGCGGCGATACAAGGCAATTCACTTTGCATCAACGCGGCTTTCGATTCCGCCGCACCGACAAAACCGACAGGCACTCCAACCACCGCCAATGGCGCAGCCTGCCTTTCCAGCAAACGGAACAGAGCGGTTGGAGCGTTACCAAACACGAAGATTTTGTCGCCTTTTTCGGCCAGTGCGACATCTACCGCGGCCATAGAACGCGTGATACCCTGCGCTTTCGCCATCGCGACTACACGGGGATCACTGATATAGCAGCGGCATTCACATCCCATCTGATGTAACAGCGCTTTATTGATACCGGACTGAGCCATCGTCGTATCGGTATATAAGATGCATCCCCGACGCAATGCCTCAGTCATGCGGGCCAGCACACCCGGCGAGAACCATAAAATATCCAACCAGTCAAAATCTGCGGTGGTATGGATCACCCGTTTAATTACCGCTTCTTGCATCTCATCAACAAAACGATAATCGGGGCGCTCACTGGCAATAATATCGCCAATGATTGCAAAGCTATTCTGTTCAATTTGCTGAGGTTTCTGGAGGTAGTTCATATTGTTTGCCCTTTTCTAAGCCATTCCGACCAACAGTAAACGCAACAGCGCAAACAACAGTAAGGCCAGTTGCGAAGCTATCATCATCAAATAGATACTGCGCGGGATATCCATCAGCGAGATTTCACGGCGTTCATCACCAATCCAGGGTTTATCTACTCGTTCACCAAAATAACAATTCGGACCACCAAGGCGGATGCCCAACGCTCCCGCAACCGTCGCCTCCGGCCAGCCACAGTTAGGACTGGTATGCTGATAACGATCACGCCAGCCAATACGCAGCGCCTGGCGAAAATCAAGCCGGATAAACCAGGCAGCCGCACTCAATAACAGCCAACTCAACCGCGCCGGTAACCAATTCGCCAGATCATCCATACGCGCAGAAACATACCCAATAGCGCGGTATTCCTGGGTTTTATACCCCACCATTGAATCAAGGGTGTTAACCGCTTTATAAGCCATTGCCAACGGCGCACCACCAATCATCAAAAAAAACAGCGGAGCAATAACCCCATCAACGCTGTTTTCCGCCACCGTCTCCACGACTGCGCGCGTGATTTGCGGTGCATCCAGTTGAGAAGTATCCCGCCCGACAATCCGTGACAATTGCTGGCGACTCTCATCCAAAGAGCCATGCCTCAATACGCTATGCACCTCTAGCGCGGTGTCACTCAGACAACGGCCAGCCAACAGGGTATAAATCATCCACACTTCGACCAGCCAGCCGACCCAAGGATGAATAGAGTTCATCAGCCACAAGCATCCCCAACTTACTAGCCAGGTCAGCCCAACAACCACTATCCATAGCCCTACTCCACCAACTTTCAATGCACGTTCACTGTGACAACAGCGCCGAACTGCCCGTTGTACCAGAGAGATCAGCTTACCAATCCAACGCACCGGATGAGGCCAATGCGGCGGATCACCTAACCAGCTATCGAGCAAGAAAGCAGCAAACCAGGCAGCAAGTGTCACAACAGCCTCCTTGCAGACCTCAACCAGCGATCAAGCAAACTAGGACGCTGAGCAAAATGGATATGAAGATAACTGGCCAGTGTTTGTTGTACCTGATAGCCGCCGGCCCATTGCTGTATTGCCATCCCGTCACGCCATTTAGTACAGTCAAAGACTGAGGGTACTGAGCTGATAAAATCAGAATAATGAAACTCGTGGCCCCGTAAAATCTCACCTTCTGCGGCCAGCAACGTGTCAAAACGGGCCTGAGCCTGACAATAACCAAAGCGTATCAACCGCGTCCCCATATGACTTTCTCCCGGCAGAATACCGGCCATCTGATGACTCGCCCCTTCTCCGTCGGTCAACGATTTGCCAAGGTACATCAGGCCGCCGCATTCAGCATAAATGGGAACTTGACGATAATGAGCATCCTGTAAGGCTTCCCGCATGGCACTATTGGCGGCCAACTTAGCGGCGTATATTTCTGGGTAACCACCACCGAGATAAATCATCTGACAATCGGGTAAACGGCGATCATGCAGTGGACTAAAACGGCGAATACGTACCCCTACCCGTTCCAACATCTCCAGATTATCTGGGTAATAAAAATTAAAGGCTTCATCATCTGCCAACGCTAACGTCAAGCCATCAGCCAATGCGGGATCAGGCAATGATGGCGTCTCCCCCTCTGGTAAAGCAGGACAGTCACAAAGCGCCAACAGACGATCAATATTGATATACATCTCCACCTGTTGAGCCAGCTGTTGCCAGCGAGCATCATTGTCCGCCTGCTCTTGGGCAGGAATCAGGCCAAGATGACGAGACGGTAATGACACATCCTTCATCACGGGTAAACGCCCTAACACCGGAACACCACAATAATGTTCAATCGCATGACGAATAAGTTCGAAATGATTTTCAGAATTGACGCGGTTAACAATGACGCCCGCAATCGTTAAAGAGGGATCAAAACGACAAAAACCCAGAACAGTCGCGGCAACAGAAGTAGATACAGCCTTACCGTCTACCAACAAAATCACCGGACATCCCAACTGTTTAGCCATTGCAGCGCTACTACAATAGTTTGGGTTAGTACCATAACCATCATACAACCCCATCACACCCTCAATGACCGCGACATCAGCATGACGCATATGCTCATTATAAAGACCATTAAGGGTCGCGGGCGGCAGCATAAATGCATCAAGATTACGAGATGCTACGCCACATACAGAGCTGTGCCAGCCGCTGTCCAGATAATCCGGCCCCACTTTAAACGGCTGGACAGCTAACCCTCTCAACATCAATGCCCGCAAAATGCCAAGGGTAACCGTAGTCTTACCACAGCCACTACCGGTACCGGCGATAACAAATGCCTTCCTGCCTGACCATTGCATAGAAAATTCCCGATATATCGATCGGAGAATGAGCGCCAATAAGACGTGCCAACACTGCGCACACCACTCGGATGACAACCCGCTTCCCACCGAAGGAGTTAATGTCTCATGCCTGTCAGGTCGGTCTTCTGGCTTAGCGTCACCCTTCCCCGCAACCTTCCCAGTCTTTCCGACCAGTGGCATCAGCGGAGTTGTCAGCATCACAGCAGCGGGGGCTGCGGAGGATTTCCACCTCCTTCCCAACCACACCATTGAGGTGCGGTATTAACCCAACGGCGGTTTGTTTATTTTTAACGTGGTCTACTCTTCAAGTTATTAAATCATTAGATAACTAATGATACATATTCACTTTTACCATAATAACCTTATTAAATTCGTTGAATTAAAATGTAGATTAAATATATTTTTCCATACCAATAAAGCGGGTAATTTTATTATTTTCGGCGATAAATTTATGCTCTTTATAATAAAAACCACCATCAATCTGGTGATAAAGATGGTAACAACACCGCAATAGATTAATCATTGATCATAATCAACTATCTATTCATATCACATAAGCTTATGATGTTTCTTATCGTAAAATCACTGCTTACATCATCTATATAACCATAAATCACAATGAGAACTACCTATGTTATTAGATACCTCCATACCTCGCATTCTTGGCGCCTGTTTTTATTACTCACCGAAATCAGAACAAGTGCGCCCGCTAATTCCATTACTTGCCGATATTAATAAATTAGGGGCTGTCCTAGATAAGTAATTTGATCTAGGATATCCAAATGAGAAAAAGTCGGATTAGCCAATACAAGCAAAAACGTCTTCAGGAGCTT
>NZ_JFGV01000014.1:0-90188 GCF_000612035.1 Photorhabdus aegyptia
CATAGCCTGTTCCTCCCCGGAGCTGTTTCGGCGTGCACCAAAACATTGCTCCTGGAACAGGCTTCATGTCAATTTCTTATCCAGAATTCGGGTTAGGTATAGCTTAGCGATAAACGGTGACATTTTACAGAATAGAGCTCTATTCAGCCCTAAAATATCGGGCTGAATATGATCATTTTAAGAGTGAAGAAATTTCCTTATGAGAAATGCAATATCCCTTGTTATTGACAGAGAAGAATTAATCAACTTTTTTCTTCATCTAGCCAATAGATTTCAAATAATAGGGCTTACCCGGATTATAGAGTGGCCCCATGTCGATGGTCTCATCATTAGATTTAGCAACATAACCCATTCCTTCTCTGGCCGCGTTCGCCAATAAACCACAATCCTGATCGCCTGACCAAGAAAATATACCGCCCAGTTTATTCTTAGCGACATACTCCGCTTTCTGTTTCACCGTGCGTGGTGTATCTAATGAGATAAAGTGTCCTGCTGTTTCACTAAACAAGAAATCGGCATCAGCATTGGTATCCGTCATTAGCACAAAGCCATTTTTCCCGGTCGCGAGGGTATGTTCGCTATCCAGATAATTATTAACAATATCAAAGAATTCAGGTGAGCCTTTTTCCATTGTTCCTAACGCATCGCCAGTTTTATTATATTCACGGGTTTCAAGCTTTGCTCCTTTGCCTGCACGACCATAGTTAGCATAACCTAAATGAATTTTCTCCAAAGGTATGCCAAGATCCTGATGTAAGTAATTGATAGCAACTTCCGCAGATAAATCAGACGCCCCTGATGGATCAGGATCTTTTGGCGAATAGAGATTAGTATGATGGCCGATATAAGGCGCCCATCCGGTACCAAAATAGTCGTAACTCATTAAATAAATATTATCCAGACCATTCTTGACTAATTCGGCAATATTGGATGTCTCTAATTTCGTTTTTACACCACTACAAGCAATGGAGATCTCTTTTCTGTCCTCTCGCCCAAATCGGCTATCCAAAGACTCACGTAATTCTTTAATTAACAGAGCGTAATGTTCCCCATCTTTCGGATCGTAAACATTGCCATCTTCACCTGGGCTTCCGGGATATTCCCAGTCAATATCGACACAACTGAACATAGGAAAGCGCTCAAAAAAATCAACAATACTGTCAACAAAAACGCCACGTTTTGTTTCATCAGCCGCCATCACAGAGAAATAACCGGACATACTCCAGCCACCAATACTAAAAGCCAGTTCAAGTTTATGACCCGCTAAACGCGCCGTTTTTTGTAATTCGCGTAATCCACCTAATAAACCAGACGCTTTCTTTTGTTGATAAAAAGGCAGAAATGTTCCTGCGTTAATTTCAGTATTAGCACTTTCCTTAGGTAATCCCACATTACGGGCAGTCCCTAAATCACCATAAGGATCAAGAGGAACAATATGGCCTTCGGTAATTTTGATTTCACTCTGGCTATTCCAACCATCAGCAACTTCTGTAATCTTCTTCCCTTTTACACCAGTATCACCATAAATACCCAAGAAGCTGAATATTAATTTATCATAGGCAGTCACATTGATAGTGCTTAAATCAAATCCTCTTCCCCGCTGATCAGCGTCTTCATCTTTACCATCTAAGCGTGCATCATATTGGCACCAATCAGTAATATAAGCAGAAAGTTTTGGTCTGGATTTATCGCTTTCATATTCATTATACATCGGGCGACAAACACGGGTCGCAGTATAAGAAAGGTTGCCCGCTGAACCATCAGGTTTAAAATTAACATCCGGCCGTTGATAGGTTTGTTCTGTAATAGCATCCGGTTGTAAAACCGGTGAAGGAATATCTTCTGTCGGATCAACGCGCCCATCGGTAGGATTTCCGTGCTCTTTTATCTCTTCTTCCGTCGCTTGACGAATATATTTCCAGGCGTTGTGCGGTGTTCCCTCTTTAGCCGCAGGATCAGGAATATGCCAGCGCTCAACCCAATAGGTATTGGTATAAACACCACTATTAAAAATAACATTATAAACTTGGCCGCCTGCCTGATTTTTCCATGCAGTTAATGGTTCACCAATAATATCACTTATGTCGGACATGGATTTCGATGAGGTATAAGTATATTTGTTTACCATTTATAAACTCCAATGCGATTTATATTTAGCCTCCACATGGATAGAAGAGGCTAATTTGAATGTTAATGATAACAAGTAAGAATTTTAAATTCAGATAACTGATTCATTTAATTCTTAATTCCCGTCATGACAAATCTGGATTTTCCTTGCTCAATAACGCTTTAACAGCCGAGCCAAATGATGCAGATCCTTCTTGTGCGGTATATCGAATATGAAGAATCACATCGTTCAAACTTTCCAAATCCTGCGATGTATTGGTAAATTGGAAATTCCAACTCGATCCTACCCCGACTCCCTCAAAGGGTAAGAAACGCTCATCATCGAAATTAAGCGTAAACAGTCCGCTGTCATTAATACCCGTAGATAAAGCGATTTGTTGATTAGGTTGTATGCTGCGGGCCGTATAAGGCGTTTCCGCACGAGTTCCTTCTTTTAACATCTTTTCAACCGTTTTCAGATCTGCTTTGGTCGTATAACTGCTAACACCCGACAAACTTAATTTGGCGCAGATATCTTCATAAGGCCCAATTAACATAGGCAGCGTCACTGAAACTGATTTAATCCGCCGATTAAATAAACCCGTATAATCTGGAACAAAATGTCTGGTTTCATCCAAATTAAATGTAATTTGGTTATGCGATTTCAAGGCTTGAAGTTTTGTATCCCACTCCTCACCCAATAAAGATTTAAGCGAAATTGTTTTGATAATTTCTAATTTACGTGAATTTTGCTCAACATAAGTGCGTTCCATACGTTGCAACGCTAATTTCAGATTTTCACCGACCAACAGCCCTTGATAGAGATCATTCCAACTCGCGCCATCAATAAAATTCTGCTCGCCTAGTCCAAGTTCATATTGTAAAGAGGCTTGTGCGGATAAACACAACGATGAAACAGCATCATAAGCCTGCAAATAGAGACTTGAGATCTGACTAATCATCCAAGTATATAAACTTTCATTAGTAAAACGGCTGGAGAAATACGCCAACAACGCCTGAGATTGTTGTTGTTGTGCTTCAACTTGCGCCAAACGCTTACGTGCGGCACTGACCTGCAACTGCTGAATATTAATTTGCTGATCAATAGACTTTACTTCCCATTCAGCCTGTTTATATTGCAGTTCCCATTCTTGCCGACGACGGCGATAAGATTCAGAAACACTGAGGCTATCAGCTTTAGTACTATCAGACTGATGTTTCAAGGTTGCTATTTCAGCAACAGCATTTAAAGCAGCTCCCCAATGTGAACCCCCAACTGCCAAACCATAAATATTGGGAACTAAATCCAGCGCCGCCGCTGCCGTTCTGGATACTTGTGAAGCTAACAAGGCAGAAGATGCCTGAGCCTGTAATTCAATAACCTGCTGTTCCGTTGACGAAATATTTTCATCATAAAGACTTTTATAGTGTTCGTACCGCTCCTGAGCAGATTGTTTACTCACCTGCAACGCATCAAGACTGGCCTGATTAATATTAATATCTTGTTGCTGGAGGTCAACAGCAAAACGGTAGAGATCATTATTCTGAACCATCTGGAATGATTCAAAACTTAAATTATCTTTCCGTTCCAATAGGCTCAACAACGTGTTACCAAATTGTATCAACGTATCGACACCCGATTTCGCCCGCGCCAACATCGGTTCAAAACGATAATTTGGTACTCTAAAATTCATTCTGCTGGCATTTCTGGCAGCAACAACCCGCTGATAACGCTGATCCATTAATCCACGAGGAGAAATTTTCGAATCATAAAGATCCATAGAAATTTCTTTACCATCCAGCGTTAAATTATGCCGTAAATTGTAAATCCGGTTTTCTATTTTATCCCACAGGGCCGTTAACTCTTCATTAATCGGTTTCATAAAGAGATCATTATCCAGCGCACGAATAGTTTTATCATGAACCACCGGGGCATAAGGCAAAGGATAACTTATCATCTCCAATGCACGTACTGCGCTACTCTTCTTATATGATGCATCCTCAAGAGTTATTGGCTGCCAGGAACTGGCTAATTGGAGATCAGGACGCGCGCCTAATAATGAACTTGCCGTTGCATAGCTCAGACGTGCCACCGTTCTGGCAGTAGGCTGTAACTTGCGATATTCCATATCACCTTGATCGATAATATTCTTAACGTAGAAGTTAAAGATAGCCTTACGATAATGAATAGGTTCACTGGCAGAAATTGCATCAGGATCAGCCGGTTCTATCAAACTACGCAATCTTTTAGGCTCGTCAATAATCGGACGACTATTCCAATAACGCGGCTTATCCTGTTCCAACGCCGGTTCGTCATTGCTTTCAAAAGGATTAAAAATAAACTTAATCCAGCGGCTGGCTTCTTCATAACGCTGTTCGACATTAAACCGCCAGGCCACCATAAATGGCATATGGAAGAATAATTCCCAGAAATAAATACCATTTGCTCCTTTAAGGTCGATAGGTTTTGAAACATTGCCGGTAATCGGCTCTTCAGGAGTATTTTGCGTTTCCCAACTGAGAACTTTATCCAGTTTTTGACTCGCCTTACTAATTAACTCTTTTGCAAACAGGGTATTTAAACGAATCGCCTTGTCAGAATACCAACTTTCTAATGGTTCCTCTGGTTGCTCTTCTTTTGGAAATTGCAAATACTGAGTTTGTTTAGTCTGCTTAATTTGGATCTTGTCACGAAGCAATTTACCTACACTGAGTTTAGTTTTAATTTTACCAGCAACATCTCCCGTTTCTGACGGCAAACTAAAACCCGTAACAACTGTTACATCATTTCTATCACAACGGTTCAATGTGACACTCAGCGTTGGATCATAATTTTCTGGGGTAAGCACTTTATAATTCAACCAACAGCGTTCACCCTTGCTATCTTCCAACCAAATACAATAAAGGATATTTTTACTTCTGCTAAAATCATATTTATACGTTGAAGTGGACGTCAGATACATATTTAATGTCCCGTCAACATAAGTCGCATCCAGTTTGAAATCGTCTATTGTACCCAGTTGACCTTCAAATGTTGGTGGTTCGGCAATCGGCCATTTCATATTATTATTAACCGGATAAAGCACCAATTGCTTATATTCGTCCGGCCCGCCATTTGAGGGCTCCCGGAAATAGAACCAAACTAAAGCAGCGCCATATGCATCCAGATCGGATAGTGTTGAAGTGGATTTAGGCAAATCCGTTGCTTCCATTAATAAGTTGTCACAAACGTAGGTGAAAACTTCATCATAATCATAAGGTCCTGTTTTATCATCTATACCTTTCAAGCGCACAAATGCGACCAAAGCTAAGCGTTCAACGTCTCCGGTACGATCGAGAACCGCAATCAATTCTTTCATGGCGTGGTCAAGTAAATCTTCACGAACGGTAGTGCCCGTACTCCAGGTACCATCAAACGCTAAATGAGCCAAATTAAGCTTGGTACGATATTTAATACTATTATCTTTATCTTGTTTTTCTTCAGAAATTTCAAACCAACTAATATATAACCGGCTATTTAGGATAATTGGACGAACAATACCGTTATACGCATTTTCTAAAGGAACATTAATCAACTTCCACTCACTCCAGGCGGTAGGATAGAGTTCGTCAGTCTGATTATTACGCTGCTTGGCATCTAAAGTTCGCCAAAAATAACGGTAAGGTTGAGTTCGTGTTTTAGCAATGAAATAGGTTTTATCATCGGCAATATCAATACCATCTTCGTAGCCGGCAATAACCTCTAAATTACTGACCTCTTCGAAGTTATTCAAATAGCCTAATATCGCTTTCTGAGCAACATCATCGGTGAGCTTACCTTGATTAAGCGCGCTTTCAAGTTGAAAGAAGAATTCTGTTTTGGTTAAACGTAGTGTGGGATCAATATAAACTTCCGGGTAAATAGCCAGTTGTTGATTTGCCGCCCAATAACCATAACGATTAGCAAACTCCTGCCAATTATCTGCTTCTTCCTGAGTCATCGATAAACCTGACTCTAAATTCAAAACAATACGGTTAATATATTGTTGTACCGATTGGGTAACATGTGCGACACGGGCGGTTTTTACTTTAGAAGAAACTTGAGTGTCTAACAATAGAAAATCATACAAGTCATCAACATTTTGAATTCTTTCACGCAAAGATTGAAAAGCAGTATCATGCGGAACAATCTGACCAAGATAATAATCAACTAATGCATCACGCAAATTTTCCTGTAATTTTGCTTCAATTAAATTAGACATTCTCATCATCTCCTTGCGCTTTTAATGCAGCCATTACCGCTTCCCCGATACTTTGGAAAGCTTCAAAATCTGAATTAACATCAAGTGCGCCAGCACCTAATAAAGGCTCAACGGACAAATTAGTTTTCACAGAAAATTGTTGCAATCGTCGTATCCAATCTATTTGGGATAAGGTCATTGCACGTTCTTTCTCTAATCCTCCTTTCTTACAAGCAAGAGAAATTTCATCAGGGTCCCAATCTAAAATCTCAGCCAGTAATTGCGCACATTTATAATTGTCATTATCTTCTTCTGTTGTCTTCGGTGAAGTTTCACTGTTAGCAAAAGTAAAATATTCTTGAATTTTATCTTCATTTTGTTTCGCATTTTCCAGTAAATCCTGATAGCGACTTAGCAGGAAAATTTCATCTAATGATAATGATATTTCCGTTGTTTCATCTATGTTTAGCCCAAGCCATTTAGGATTTGTTAAGCGCAACAACAATAGATTATTACCTATGTTCAACCCATTAATTAATTGGGTATAAACTAACAGGCTATAAGTCAAGTCCAGAAACTCTTGTTTAATATCTTCAACTTTTTCTGGCGTATTATCCAATACCAATTTCAGTACTGAATAGACACTACTGCCTAACCAACGCAATTGTAATGGCACAATATCCCTTGATACCCCATATTCGCCCGCAATAGCGCTAGATAATAGACTCTCTTGCGCGGTTTTAGCTTGCAATATGATCTGCACAACAATATTAATTTGATTATTATCTGGATTTATCCCTTTCTCCTTTACAATATCTTCAATCTCTTTCCTTAGAGATTCTTCATCTGTTTTTCCCCATACCAATGGAATATCTTTGATTAAGCCGTTATCTTTATCGAAAACGCCATTTTCATCTGACAGAACGCTCCACCAATCTATATTATTTATTTCTTGCCGATTAAAATCAGATTCTTGTAAACGTACATTATCAGTTAAACCATCAGAAATTCCCTTATAAAAGGTTAACATACCACTGGTTGGCACCACGGGAAGCTGAGTTTTACCTAATAATAAGGAAAGTTTGATCGGTGTCAGTTTTGTTTTAGTCAACCAAGAAGTCAGAACTTCCATTTGAGCAATAACACTGAGGATGTCATTTTTCTCTCCTAAAGCCGGTATATTTGCCAGATATTCATTTTTATCTGTTAAAATATCCGCCAGAATTAACCCATCTTCCGCAGAAAAACCAAATAATCGTGGAATAGTGACCAGGCGATAAAGTCTGGAGACAACATCAAGATTACGTACCAATTTGCCAGAAGAGAGTTTCAGCGCTTTCTCAACGATAGGCGCAATCACTTGAAATGTGGATAACGAAATGGCTAATCCAGCACACAATTGTTTAACTGTTTTCGCGCCTTCTCCTTGATTTTCTGCATAGTTAAACTCTTTCCCATCCAGAATTAAAGGTTGGTCGAAAAGTTTAGATTGATTAAAAACTTGATCAAAAAATGGAATATTATTACTGATAGCAAATGGCGTAATTTTATATATCCACCCAGAAAATGTTTCCGGTAATACTTTATATTTTGTCGATAAATGGCGGAATAGACCTAATGATCTTAAGGTATTATTAGAGATAGCCAAATCGCTATTATTGGGTTCAGCTTTTATTGCTGAAGTTACCAGTAAATCAAGTTGATGATAAGGCAACTCCAACCAACGCTGTAAACGAATAAAACGATTCATTCGATCATAACGAAAATCAGAAACTGCATCTATTTGGCGTCCAGAGTCCGTTCTCACAATGCTTAATGCATCTAATTGCCCGGCATTTATATAAACACCACCATAGTGATAAGGTGCTGGAAAGTGTTCCGGTGTTTGTCCACTATCGAAAATAGGGTTAGAGAATAGCACATTTGGCGAAACTAAAGGCCGGAAATCACCACTACTAAACAAATGTTCGAGATCTGTCACTTTCGATCCTGTTTGTTGACCAAAAGATAGAATTTCTTTTAATTTCACACTGTCATCTGCGGAAAGGCCATAATTATCCTGGAAGAATTGTTCGGCTTCCGGCAATAATTCTGCTTGCGTAGTGCCTTGTTTAGCAATCGCGAAGCGGTAAGTCATGGTCAGGAAGTTAATACCTTCAATATTTACCGAAATACTATTTGTGCTCTCTTTTGGTATCGCAGCATAAACTGTCATTGCACCAAAAAAAGGACCATTATCTAAATTACCAATTTCACTATTATCGCCTTCTACATAGGTTAACTTTAATTGCCGACTAAATGGAGATGAATTATTAAATGGTTCCATCCTCGCTTTTACACGATTATAAGTCAGAATATTTTCACCACGAAGTTTAACTTTGATCGTCTCTTTCGCTTTATTTTCGCAAGTAATAATAATCTCGTCATAAGCTTTATCCACATTATTACTTAACAATGTCGGACCAGTAACATTACCATCAGCAAGAATAATATAAGCATGTTTTGAAATATCACGTTCAGGCAAGATTTCGGTTGTGCTGGTGCTGAAATAACTCTTAATAAGTTGTTCACGTGATAAAAAATTTTGCGCAAATGGGCTTTTCTCTGTCAGTAAAGTCATTTGCTCCTTACTCAATTGAGTATAAGCGAGCAAAGCCTGATCACGCTTTTCAGTTAATATATGCCAGGGAAATTGCTGATCCACTTGCTGAATAATCGTGCCTAATTCCGTCTCTTCTTCGGCCAAGCCTTTATTTATCTGTTGGGAAGGTAAACTATAAGGTAGTGTAAATGGAAAACGAGTCTCTCCCAAAACCTGATTAACCGGTTTATCCGCATGGCCCGTCTGATCAATATATTCCCTGGCACTTTTCGACAAAACATCATTCACAATAGAGATTGCTGTAACCTCTTTGTAAAGATTATCACTATTAAGTAATAAATCAGGAATATCAGCACGCCTTTGCTCCAATCCCACAGCACTATTGGAACCATCCAACTCTATTTGTTGTACAAATTTATAAAGATCAAGCAGGTAATTTACCGGACTATCAAGGGCCTCAATAGCGTCTGGCTGACAGAAATCATCCCAAGGTTCAGGAAATAAGTTGCTATAATCAGGCAATTTTTCTTTTTCGTTGGTATTGTCACCACTATAAAAAGAATATCTTGCCTGATGACTCGCTTCTGTCAATGATGCGCTATCGTAATCTCTCAATTGTCTTTGCCGATAACTTTGTACCAATTGATTAGCCGCACTCACTGCTTTATCAAAAATTGCCTCGGCATGACCTGATAAAGATTCGTTATGGCGTTTAATAAAACGCTGTTTTGATACTTCAATAATATCAAAAATTGAGTGATACCCTAGGCGTTGGAGTGTATTAAGTAGCGTGACAGTAGAATGGTCTTCCTTCTGTTCTGAATTTGCCAACATATAAGGTGTAGACAATATTGGCGATGCTGATGATTTTATTTCTGCCACCGCAACTAATAATGGTGATACTTTTGTTATATCCTGTTTTTCACGATAAATGCTTTTATATTTATCCATTGTATTATTCCCAACCTAATTAATCGGAAACACCTGAATAGCACAGTTATAGAGACTATAACCACTTTAAATAATGAGATTTTTTTAACGCATAAATTCAATTTAATTTACATGCTTCACACTGTTTCTCTTTCGGTTTATCGTAAGAAGGAAGATCACCTTCAAAATAGAATGGGTCCATTTTGATAACTTCTTTAATTGCTTTACGACCCAATCCTTCATGAGCAGCATTTGTTAATAATCCATTATCTTGATCACCAGTCCAAATAAATAAGCCACCTAGCCCTTTTTCTTTAACATAGCGACCTTTTTCTCTGACTGAGCGTGGCGTATCTAATGACATAAATACTTTTAGATCTTTATTGTAAAGATAATCAGCTTTGGCAATCGGATCATGGAAAACCGTATAGCCATTACGACCTATTTGATTTTCATAATCAATATAGTTATAGATAATATCTGTCCATTCAATTACGCTGTATTCGAAACTCCCTACTGTGGATGTTCCGTCAGTATATTTCCCAACTAGCTGTTCATTATCCTGACTCTCTAACTCCGCAGTTCTGGCATTACGAGTATAACCAGAATAACCGATATAGATAAATTTCTTATTAATACCTAAAGAGATAAGATAGTTAACTGCATCATCGACTGAATATTTAGAATATTGGTCATCCTTATTGCGATAAAGATTAGTATGGTGAGAAAGTTTTCCGTCACCCAATGTAAAGAAATCATAAGTCATTAAGTTGATTTCATTAACACCAGCGGCGATCAATTCTGGAATATGTGCTGCTTTAATTTTTTCTACATCAGCAGAAGCGGCAATACTAATTCCTTGCAAATTACTGATATTTGCATTTTTTAAATCCTTAATAAGCTCAGCAAAATACTTATAATCATCTTCATCAAATTGATTACTTTCCCCCGCAGAGCCAGGATATTCCCAGTCAAGATCAATGTGGGTTAGCATGGGAAATCTGGTGTATAAATCTTTAACCCCCTCAACAAACCGTTGGCGCAGTTTCTCATCACGACAAACTTTATAAAAAGCACCACTCATTGACCAACCGCCAACACTGACAGAAATTTCCAGATCTGGATTTTCTTCTTTAAGTAAACGCAACCCTCCTAATACCCCTTGGGCTTTATCTTGCTGATATAAGTCTACAGGATTGCCTGCCCACTGAGTAAAACCACAATTAAGATAAGCTGCAACATCTGCCCAAGGATCAATTGGAATAGGTTTGCCTTCGTGATTCTCTAAAATATCTTGTTCGGCATCCCCCATTTGCCATCCATCTTTGCCCGCAGCAGCAATGATAGTTGCTCTCTTCTCTCCGGTATCACCGATAATACCTGCAAAACTAAAGATAATTCTTTTAAACGGCTTTCCTTTGTCTTTATCGCCCTTAAGGCGCATTAAATTAGCGCCTCTGCCACCATACTTTTTAAAATCATCTTCGCTTGCTGTGTCAATAAAACGTGCATCATAGATCGACCAATCAGTTAAATAACAGAAAACACCAAAATCATCTTTCTCCTCGTAAGTATTAAAAACAGTTTTAGCAAGCCTTGTCGGTGTATACGATAATAATCCATCGGTTGTCTTAGGATCAAAGCCATTTAACCGATAAGTTTTTTGCGCCGCACCCTCTTCCGAATCCTTAACCTTGTATGGATCAGTTTCATACACCAATTGGCTATCTGCTTTTGGTTCATTTTCACTTTCACTCATATCTCACTCCACTAGCGATACAATTGTTTAAACATCAGAGAGTTAAATCATGGCAACCTACGCCAGAATTAAGTAGATTCCTATAAATATTCAGATTAGAAACCATTCACCAAGAATACCTATAAAGTATTGAATACAAAGAATTACATAGCTTTAACTTATAAAGATCTAAATTCTAAATAACACGATATGTTAGAGACCTGAATACTACTTCTCACAGTAATATTAGCTAAACCTCTTTTTTTCATATACAGATATAAAAATTAACAATCTCTTTTTTCCTCCGGCCTATTGACTCAAATAAAATCCAGCCAATTCTGCCTCTTAACCAAAATCTACTTTCGCTAATATTCTTTTTTCATAAAACATGATTTATATATTTAACATTACTAAATATATATTATGACTATATTATAAAATGATAATATGCGTTATTTGTGACAATAAAATAATAGTTTTATTAAAATTAAGAATCCTATCATTATCCGGTTTCTAACTATTTTTTGTTACACCGTAATGAATGTGCGCACCAATTAACCTTTGCAAAAAATACTTGACACACCAATTTCGTTCCAGTTTACTAGTACACGAGTGAGCGAGACTGATATTACCTTGTATACCACCTATATCAATACTAAAGAGGCACTGAAAATGGCTGTATTTATGACGTCTATCCGTTGGTGGCATAACTTCCCAGTAAGGGCGGTATGGTCACGCACATAAATCAACAGTGCCAAATTACCAAAACCCGCCTGAACAGCGGGTTTTTTTATATGCGTAACTTATTAACAGGACGAGAAAATGACGGATAAACAACCAAAAATCACAGTAATCGAGCAGGAAACCGCTTATCAACCCGATCCTACTCTGCTATTCAATCAACTCTGCGGTGAGCGACCTGCAACTTTATTGCTGGAATCTGCGGAAATTAACAGCAAAAAAAATTTAAAAAGTCTGCTGATTATCGATAGTGCCTTACGTATCAGCGCCAACGGCAATCAGGTTACTTTCGACGCGTTGACCGAAAATGGCCGGAATTTATTACCCATTTTGGCCAACAAATTTTCCAGTAACATCCAATCTAAAATGACACATGATGCTCTTCAAGTTACCTTCCCGACAATCAATCACAATATAGATGAAGATAATCGTCTGAAAGCGGTATCCGTATTTGATGCATTGCGTGCCCTGCTTTCTCTGGCGGAAGAACCATCACCACACAATTCATTTCCATACAATACAGACGCAATATTTGTTGGCGGTCTTTTTTCCTACGATCTGGTGGCCGGATTTGAGCCATTACCAACCGTAAAAACCGTTCAACGCTGTCCTGATTTCTGTTTTTATCTCGCAGAAACGTTATTGGTGATCGACCATCAGAATAAAAATGCACGTTTGCAAATCTCCCTTTTCAGTGATTCTCAAGCAGAAGAGCAACGCCTTAAACAACGATTGAAAACATTAGCGGCACTTATTACCGAACCTATTGAGCCGGTAAAGCAAATCTCTCTGCCAACCATGAAAGTTTCATACAATCGGGATGATAAAGCCTATGCAGAAATGGTGGCACAATTGCAGCAATACATCCGTCAGGGAGATATTTTTCAGGTGGTGCCATCAAGACGCTTCTTTCTGCCCTGCCCGGCACCGCTTCATGCTTATCAAAAACTTAAGTACTGCAATCCCAGTCCCTACATGTTTTTCATGCAGGACAAAGATTTCTGTCTGTTCGGCGCTTCTCCTGAAAGCGCACTTAAATATGATGCATCCAATCGCCAGATTGAAATTTACCCGATCGCCGGCACCCGCCCCCGTGGGCGCAATGCTGCCGGCGAGCTGGATGCCGATCTGGACAGCCGAACCGAACTAGAGATGCGCACAGATGATAAAGAATTAGCCGAACACCTGATGCTGGTTGATTTGGCCCGTAATGACCTGGCTCGCATTTGTGAACCGGGAAGCCGCTATGTCTCTGACCTGACAAAAGTTGATCGCTACTCCTTTGTTATGCATCTGGTTTCCCGCGTAGTGGGAACATTACGCCATGATTTGGACATCTTTCATGCTTATCAAGCTTGTATGAATATGGGCACCCTTACTGGCGCGCCGAAAGTACGCGCAATGCAACTTATCGCTCACTATGAAAGTGAACGCCGGGGCAGCTATGGCGGTGCGGTCGGTTATTTCACCGGCAAAGGGGATATGGATAATTGTATCGTTATTCGCTCTGCCTATGTGGAAGATGGTATGGCGACGATTCAGGTTGGCGCCGGTATCGTGCTGGATTCCGAACCTTTAGCCGAATCCGAAGAGACTCGTAACAAAGCAAAAGCCGTCATTCGAGCAATTATTGAGGCTCATCAGGCCGAGGAGATTTTCTAATGGCAAATATTCTTCTACTCGACAACGTGGATTCATTTACCTATAACCTCGTCGATCAATTACGTAATCATGGTCATCAGGTGGTTATCTACCGCAATACTGTTGCAACTGAAATGATTATGCAGCGATTAAACATGCTCTCTTCTCCGTTATTGATGCTTTCACCGGGGCCGGGTAAACCATCTGACGCAGGTTGTATGCCTCAATTACTGCAACAAATCATCGGCAAAATCCCAGTAATCGGCATCTGCCTTGGGCATCAGGCCATTATTGAAGCCTATGGTGGGGAAATTTCCGCTGCTGATGAAATCCTACATGGCAAAGCTTCTCTGGCAGAACACGATAATCAGGCTATGTTCGCTAATTTGACAAATCCTCTACCGGTTGCCCGTTATCACTCTCTCGCAGGTAACAAAATTCCATCCGAACTAACTATTTCTGCCCGTTGTGGCGATACTGTTATGGCGGTTCGCCATAACGAACATAAGGTTTGTGGATTTCAATTCCACCCAGAATCAATTCTCACAACTCAGGGCGCTAAATTGCTTGAACAAACTCTGGTCTGGGCACTAAATTAAAGGGGAGATGAAAATGCAGACTATTTTCAATAAATTGTTTAATGCGCAGACACTGACACAGCAAGAAAGCCAGCAACTATTTGCAGCCATTATTCAAGGAGAATTAAGTGAATCACAACTCGCTGCTGTACTTATCAGCATGAAATTACGCGGTGAACAACCTCAGGAGATTGCCGGCGCAGCCCAAGCATTACTGGCAAATGCCCTGCCATTTCCACGGCCGGATTACACTTTCTGCGATATCGTCGGAACAGGCGGTGATGGCGCGAACAGCATCAATATTTCAACCGCCAGTGCCTTTGTCGCCGCGACTTGTCAGATTAAAGTCGCCAAACATGGTAATCGCAGTGTTTCCAGTCGATCAGGTTCTTCTGATTTGCTGGCAGCGTTTGGTATCACTCTTGATGTCAGCGCGGAATGTGCCCGTAGCGCACTCGATGAAATCGGCATCTGTTTCCTATTCGCACCGCAGTATCATCTTGGATTCCGTCATGCAATGCCGGTACGTCAACAACTGAAAACCCGAACGCTATTCAATATACTAGGTCCTCTAATTAACCCAGCCCGCCCGCCACTGGCTTTAATTGGCGTTTACAGCCCTGAGCTCGTTGAGCCGATTGCCCGCACTTTACAGGTTCTCGGCTATCAGCGGGCAGCGGTTGTTCACAGCGGCGGCATGGATGAAGTCGCACTACATGCACCGACGCAAGTTGCAGAACTTAATAATGGAGAAATTATCCATTATCAATTAAACGCTGAAGATTTTGGTTTACAACATCATCCAATATCCGCTTTAAAAGGAGGTTCTCCAGAAGATAATCGTGAAATGCTCAGTTTATTGTTACAAGGACGAGGCAAGAAGGCTCATGCTGATGCCGTTGCGGCTAACGTTGCCCTGTTAATGAAAATTCATGGACAGGAAAATTTACGTCATAACACCCAACAAGCTCTCGAAGCCATTCACAGTGGTCGAGCTTATGAACGAGTCATAGCACTTGCAACAAGGAGTTAATCATGCAAGCCACTATTTTACAGAAAATAGTTAATGATAAAGCCGAATACCTTATTAATCGCAAACAGCAACAACCATTGGAAAGTTTTATCGATGCCGTTGTTGCCAGCAATCGTCATTTTTATCAAGCGCTAAGCAGTCAACAGACGGTTTTTATTCTGGAATGCAAAAAAGCCTCTCCTTCTAAAGGCGTTATTCGTCAGGATTTTGATCCTGTTCAAATAGCGAAAATTTATCAGCCTTATGCTGCCGCCATCTCTGTATTAACTGATGAAAAATATTTTCAGGGTAGCTATGAATTTCTTCGTTTAGTCAGTGATGCCGTTCACCAGCCGGTATTGTGCAAAGATTTTATTATCGATCCTTATCAAATTTATCTTGCTCGTTATTATCAAGCCGATGCAATTTTACTGATGCTTTCTATCCTTGATGATCAGCAATATATTGCGCTGTCTGAACTTGCGCATAGTCTGAATATGGGCGTACTGACGGAAGTCAGTTCAGAGGAAGAGCGAGCCAGAGCAGTGGCGCTAAAAGCTAAAGTGATAGGTATCAATAACCGTGATCTGAGAGATCTTTCTATCGATTTAAACCGTACCAAGCAACTTGCGCCACAGTTACCAAAAGAAACAATTGTTATCAGCGAATCTGGCATCCACCAGCATCAACAAATTCGTGATCTTAGTCATTATGCTAATGGCTTTCTCATTGGCAGTGCTTTAATGGCCCAATCCAATCTGGACTTAGCATTACGTCAATTGATTTTGGGTGAAAATAAAGTCTGTGGGTTAACGCGTCCACAAGATGCTAAAGCAGCATTACAGGCAGGTGCTGTTTATGGTGGTTTGATATTTGCTGAACATTCACCACGTAATATTAATATTCAACAAGCCCAACAAATTATCAATGCAGCAAATCTCAAATATGTAGGGGTATTTCAAAATCAATCATCTGCATTCATCAGTCATATCGCCCGTACCCTTTCTCTGGCTGCGGTGCAATTACATGGCGCAGAAGGCGAAATTTATATTGCGGAACTGCGAAAAACACTGCCTGAAAATTGTCAAATCTGGAAAGCAATTGATATGTCGGGAGATGCCTTTCACGCCAAAACCGAAAATGTTGACCGTTATTTACTTGATAACGGCAACGGTGGAACCGGCCAAAGTTTCGATTGGCAATTACTTGAAAAGCAATCACTCGCCAATATCATGCTAGCCGGTGGGTTAAATGAAGAAAATTGCCAACAAGCGGCAAAATATGGCTGTTGCGGACTTGATTTTAATTCTGGCGTCGAAAGCGCCCCCGGCATTAAAAGCAGTCATAAACTAAATAAGGTGTTTCAGCTTCTACGCTGTTACCAATAAGTAACAATTTTCCAATTCATATAAATGGACGAGTAGAACAATGAGTAAACTTAACCCCTATTTTGGTGATTTCGGTGGACAATTTGTACCACAGATCCTTATTCCAGCCCTTGAACAATTAGAAGCCGCATTTATTGCCGCTCAGCAAGATCCCGAATTCCAGCAAGAATTTCAGGATCTACTGAAAAATTATGCAGGCAGACCAACAGCATTAACGTTATGCCGTAATCTGACGAAAGGCACCAAAACCCGACTTTATCTGAAACGTGAAGATCTATTACACGGCGGCGCTCATAAAACCAATCAGGTACTTGGTCAAGCATTATTGGCGAAACGCATGGGCAAAAACGAAATTATTGCAGAAACCGGCGCTGGTCAACATGGTGTGGCAACCGCCCTCACCTGTGCACTTTTAAATATGAAATGCCGCATTTATATGGGCGCTAAAGATGTGGAGCGCCAATCCCCTAATGTTTTCCGTATGCGTCTGATGGGAGCCGAAGTGATTCCGGTTCACAGTGGTTCTGCTACTTTAAAAGATGCCTGCAATGAAGCATTACGTGATTGGTCTGGCAGCTACGACAAAGCCCACTACTTATTAGGGACTGCCGCTGGACCCCACCCGTATCCGACGATGGTTCGAGAGTTCCAGCGTATGATCGGCGAAGAAGCCAAATCCCAAATTCTGGCAAAAGAGGGACGCCTGCCCGATGCCGTGTTGGCCTGTGTTGGTGGAGGTTCCAATGCCATTGGCATGTTTGCCGAATTTATTCCTGAAACATCAGTCCGCCTCATTGGTATTGAACCTGCCGGGCTCGGCATTGAAACCGGTAAACATGGCGCTCCACTGAAACATGGCAAATTGGGTATCTATTTTGGTATGAAATCGCCAATGATGCAGACAGATGAAGGCCAGATTGAAGAATCTTATTCTATTTCCGCCGGTCTGGATTTCCCTTCCGTTGGCCCTCAACATGCCTATCTGAACAATATTGGACGGGCTGATTATGTTTCTATCACCGATGATGAAGCATTAGAAGCATTCAAAACCCTTTCCCGCGAGGAAGGCATTATTCCAGCCCTCGAATCCTCTCATGCGCTGGCTTATGCTCTGAAAATGATCCATCAAGCTCCTGATAAAGAGCAATTACTGATCGTTAATCTATCCGGTCGCGGTGATAAAGACATATTTACTGTCCACGATATTTTAAAATCCAGAGGGGAAATCTAATGGAACGTTACGAGCAGCTATTTAAACAACTGGAAAGTCGTAAACAAGGTGCTTTTGTCCCCTTTGTCACATTAGGCGATCCAACCCCGGAATTATCACTGGAGATTATTGATACTCTAATTGCAAGTGGTGCTGACGCTCTTGAGTTAAGTATTCCTTTTTCTGATCCGCTGGCTGACGGCCCAACCATTCAGAACGCTAATTTGCGCGCCTTCTCCTCAAATGTGACTCCCACGGTCTGTTTTGAACTATTAACAAAAATTCGGGCAAAATATCCTGATATTCCTATCGGTTTATTAATGTATGCCAACCTGGTTTTTCATCATGGAATAGACGAGTTCTACCGTCGTTGTAAAGATGCAGAGGTCGATTCGGTTCTCGTTGCAGATGTTCCTATATCAGAATCACGGCCATTCCGTACCGCAGCCATGAAACATGGTATTGCCCCTATTTTTATTTGCCCACCCAACGCGGAAGATGAACTATTACGTGAAATTTCTTCTTATGGCCGCGGATATACCTATTTATTATCAAGAGCAGGAGTGACCGGTACAGAAAGACGAGGTGAAAAACCGTTAAATCATTTAGTCAATAAACTACGAGAATATCATGCGGCACCACCGTTACAGGGATTTGGGATTTCAGAACCTGAGCAGGTCAAAGAAACATTAACGAGTGGCGCAGCGGGAGCCATTTCCGGATCTGCCGTCGTTAAAATTATCGAAGAAAATCTTTCTCAGCCAGAAATAATGCTGAAAAAACTGGCTGAATTTGTATCAAAAATGAAATCTGCCACTCAACTTTAATACAAAAAACGGGGCAAAATCTGCCCCATTTTTTTATTAAAAGTGATAACCAACCCCAAACATAAATACCCACGGATCTAGCCGGGTATCAATTTTATATTGCTGATCACCTGCTTTAAATTTCACATCCGTTTCAATGTTTACCCACCATACAGAGGCGTTCAACATCCAATTCTGATCTAACTCATAATCCAGACCAACCTGCCCGGCAACACCCCAAGAATCCTTCAAGTCCAGACTATGTAAGTTACTATCTTTAACAGCCGAATTACCATTGAATTTTTCGTTAAAGAAAGTGGTATAGTTCAAACCAACACCAACATAAGGGCGGAAACTACTTTCTTTAGAACCGAAATAGTACTGCGCCATTAATGTCGGCGGTAGATGTTTTACTTTAGCAATATCACCAACACCCGGTAAACTTACCCGATGCTGGAAGGGTGTCCCTGCCAGTAATTCAAAACCAATATTATCGGTAATCATATAACTGAAGGTTAAACCCATCTGGGTATTATTATCCGCACTCAAAGAGCCCACCCCTAATACATTATCAGAACCCGTATTAGGTCTTACGGTTGCAGTACCTGTGCGGAAAATAAAATCACCTGCTTCATGCGCAAAAGCAAATGATGGTGCTAAAGTTGCCGCTGCTAATACAAATGCAGAAATTTTTTTCATTATTCATCCCATTCCTGTGATTTAAAGTCAATTAAAATATACTCATATATTAAAAATCATGATCCAAGGTAGATCACATCTTTTAAAGAATTTCAGTAAAAACGCATATTTACAATATTATTATTTCAATTAAGAATTATTTTAAATTGATCCAAATCAAAGTTTATTTATTATTAATCAGTTAGAAATCCTTTATTTATATATTCATTCCGATGTTTTATCTTTCCTTATCATTAATATTTCCATTATGTTTTAATAAGGTTAATTTTATGTTTATTTTTATCTTAAGAATATAATGTGAAGAACTTTTTTCTACCATCAACAATCACAGTTAACCATTAATTTATCCGTATCATCTCGTTTCTACTATCCACATTTCCCCATAACAAGGTACAATCAGCCCTTATGCATTGTTGTTTAACCTGATAGGAGCTGTCTTCATGCCAATCACGGCGAATACCCTGTACCGTGACAGTTTTAACTTTTTCAAAAATCAACTGTTAAGTACCCTGACCCTGGCCGTTCTGGCGGCTCTGGTTACCACCTTATTGGGGCACCTGTTTATTCCTGACAGCGAACAGATGAAGTTGCTGACAGAAGCAGAATTCACGTTTGCCACTTCAGGCAAGGCCGGTATTCAGGAGCTGGTGTCTCAAATGACCCCAGAGCAACAGTCAATGATCATGCGGGCGGGAATCGGGACCATTTTCTCAAGTATGATTGGCAGCGTGCTGCTGGTCGGTGGTGTACTGACGCTGGTCGCGGCAGTTTCAGCGGGAAACCGTATTTCTTCATTACAGGCAATTGGTTTGTCAGCAAACCAATTGCCGAAACTGTTCCTATTACTGCTTATCTGCACCCTGCTAATTCAATTGGGCTTGATGCTGATGCTAGTACCCGGCATTATTTTGTCGATCGCACTGGCTTTATCACCCGTTATTATGACTGCCGAGCGTTGCGGCGTTTTTGCTGCTATAAAAATAAGCTGGAAACTGGCATTTGCTAATATTCGTCTGTTGGTTCCGGCAATTCTTTTATGGCTGACCGCAAGGCTCTTGCTGGTATTTATTATTGACCGCCTAACATTCATTCACAGCGAGATGGCAGGGATTATTCTTGGTGTATTCAATAACCTCATTTCAGCTATTTTGCTGATTTATCTGTTCCGGTTGTATATGCTAATTGCCTCTCCACAACAAAAATCAATATAAAGTAGCTATTCAAACAAAACCCCATAGTGATAAAACTATGGGGATAAACAGAACAAGCTGTTATATCTGGATTGATCTAAAATGCAAAAAAATTCCCTGTTTTTCAACAGGGAATTCTATAGCAAAGAGAGCTAATTAAATACTAATTAGCGAATTTAGGTTAGAACCGATAACCAACACCAACTACCCAAGTGCCTATTTTAATGTCATTCAGTTTTGAATATTCATAGGATGTATCAATAGTCCAATTTGGCATAGGGTTAAACTGTAATCCTAGACCATAAGCCACTGATGTTTTACTCCCTTTATAGTCAGGAATTTCATAACCTGAAACAAAAGCTTCACTCTTTGCCTTTCCACGTGCAGCACCAACCATACCGTATGCACTAACATAGTCATTAAAACGATATGTAGGACCCGCCATCAGAGAATAATAATCTATATCAGCTTTACCTACTTTTCGGCCACCGTTATAAAACTCGTACCCCAAATATGTATATGTAAATGAGCTGATAACGCCCCAATTATTATCCAATTCGTAGCGGTATTTTAAGTTGAGGCCCTTTGGATGATCGTCAATCTTACTATCTTTAAACTTCATATGACTCTGAGCATAACCACCCGAAATCGTGCTTTCACCCGCATTTGCCGCAAATGCGAATACAGATAAACCTGCTGCTACCACTGAAGCTATCAATGCTCTTTTCATTGAAAATCCCTAATATTGTATAAAATATAGTAAATATTAATTACGGACCGCAATTATTTATCAGCAACCAATAGAAAACAACTCAATCCCGTTTTTTGTTAAGTTTCCGTTTAACAAGATAAGGCAATGACTGCTTTTCATCCTGAGCAAGATAATTTTTCCAGTTTAATCAGATTTTTTTGTACTTATTAACATTTCATCACTTCACTGCTGAGATAAAAACAAAAAAATTCCCTGTTTTACAACAGGGAATTTTGTCTAGAATAATAGTGATAACTAATAAAGGAATAATCTTCAGATTATATGGCTAAACATGGACTAACAATTTCAACTAAATAGATATATGGACACTAAACCAGTAGTCAAAAACATATATCCGGTTTCAATAATCCCTGATGAAAATCCGTACTCTCTATCTTCATTATTTCGACAGCCTTGATGAATAAACTATCTAATAAGCTAACAGAGAGTTGGTGCTAGCATTAATTTATTATCTTCAGTCACTTAATGAGATTGCACAGATCGCAATAGCTGGACTGAATTCCCTTTAAAGGAACGACTACACTGGAAACACTATTTAAAATCGATAACCCGCACCAATTACCCAAGTGCCTACTTTAAAATCACCCAGTTTTGAATATTCATAAGATGCATCAATAACCCAATTTGGCATAGGGTTAAATTGCAATCCTAGACCATAAGCAGCAGAGGTCTTACTTTCTTTATAGTCAAAGTCATAATCATTAGCAACACCCAACGCAGAAGTTTCACCTTTTACTTTCCGGTGTGCTGCACCAACCAGACCGTATACACTCACATACTCATTAAAGCGGTATGTAGGGCCAACCATCAGAGAATAATAATCTAAATCAGTCGTACCCACTTTGCCGCCATAATCGTAGAAATCATAACCCTGATGTGTCAGCGTGAATGAACTAATAACACCCCAATTATTATCCAGCTCGTAGCGATATTTCAGGTTAAAACCTTTTGGGTTTTCATCAAGCTTTTCACCATCAACTTTCACATGACTCTGAGCATAACCA
Organism: Photorhabdus aegyptia; assembly: GCF_000612035.1. Taxonomy (NCBI): domain Bacteria; kingdom Pseudomonadati; phylum Pseudomonadota; class Gammaproteobacteria; order Enterobacterales; family Morganellaceae; genus Photorhabdus; species Photorhabdus aegyptia. The sequence continues at coordinate 22,638 of NZ_JFGV01000014.1, forward strand.
CCCGAAATCGTGTGTTCACCAGCATTTGCTGCAAATGAGAATACAGATAAACCAACTGCCACTGCTGAGGCTATCAATGCCTTTTTCATTGGAACGTCCTAAATAGTTATTTTACAAGTAATAATGATTTGCTTTGTTAAAATATACTTATCGAAAAACAGAATGTAACGTGGTATTAAATACTTAATGCTTCAATCATATTGTTTTTTAACAAGAAATCTTAAAATAATACAGGTATTCAGGATCTGATATCTCAGTTAATAGAATATCGACGGTCAATAATCATACGTTCGGGAATTAAGAACTATTTTCCTCAATTATAATTATCAATATGATTATTTTATTTCTCGCATTTATTGTTTGATCTCAATAACGCGCTATTATAGCTGAATAATCGTTCAATCAGACCTCACAGTGATAAAACTATGAGGCTGAAAGTTATAAACAAGTTTACGTTGTATTCATTTACATGGTGTTAAATTTACTATTTCAAGCTGCTATATTTTTAGCCCCACAAGATGACATCACCCTTTCACTGATTTCCTGCTCAATTTTTATTTCAAAGTCAGTAAACAGCGCCTTTGGTTTTACACTTTTATTACTTTTTTCAAGCGTGACAAAACCATGTCGGCTAAGTGTCTTTAATGTGACTGACAAGTTGCTTGGTTTCCTTCCTGATAGATTAGCCAGTTCTGCGATTGTCTCTGGTTTGTGCTCATCGATAAGACGCAGAAGCGCGATATTATCACTGCTAAGTACTTGAGCAAGCGCAATCATGGAAGTAAACCAAATCTTAGGCTCATCAGGTTGAACAATATATTCACCCTTAATAATAGCCAATGTGCGCTTGCGTATAAGTTCTTCATTCATCACGCCAATGAGTGCTTTCATCGTGTTACCCTCTTTTTTCGCGTTCAGCGATAATTTCATCAATTTTAGTAAAGAAATCCTCAATTAACTGATATGCAGAAGTAAATTCATACGGAACACCTTTATCAACCCAAGCAAGACGTCCAAACCTGAATCCGATTGCATTACTAAAACCTCCTTGTTGTTATGATCTAATCATATGTCTTTGCTTAATGAAATTCAAGCTAGCAAACAACTGTAAATTATTATCTTTTAGCGTAATTAGAGTACCATTCAGGCTTACTTTGAATCATTCGTACCGCAAAATAGAGATCAGGCGCCACAATCAGATCGTCATCACTACTTTGCAGCTTATTCTGTTTTATCCAACGGGTAAGTTCTGTCCGGCGTCCGGCGAGCACCAATGTGATATCTCTTACTTTCAATTCATTAATCAACTCATCAATGGCGGCAAATACACTGACATCATCATGGGTAAAACTCACAGCCGCATCGACAACCAGCCAACCCGGACGTTTTTGCGTTTTGTTAAGTTTTTGAATCCTGTCAACATGCTGCAACACCCGCTTTTTAAAATAGCTGACATTGAAGTAAGTCAATGGTGAATTAAATCGATACATCATTACGCCATCTATTGGTTTAATATCATTGCCATGATTAATTGAATGAATCATTCCTTGGTCATTCACCCCTAAGAGCTGATCTGTCGGGCGGAATATAGTTCGCAAAAACTGTAATAAACCAAGCAAAACGGCGAAACCAACACCGTTAATCAAGCCAACCACCAGCACGGCAATTAATGTAAATAGTGATAAAGTAAATGCCTGATGATTTCGTTTCCTCAGTGACCAAATCCGTCGTAAATCCAACAGTGACGACGCCGAATAAATCAGCACCACACCAAGCGATGACAACGGGATATAAGCCAGGAAACTTGTCATAAATAACAAAACCAGCAAAATAATAGTCGCCGCGATAACAGAAACCAATTGCGTTTTCCCACCAATCGCATCATTAACCGCAGTACGACTACTGGCAGCACTGACAGCAAATCCTTGTGATAAAGCAGAAGCGATATTTGCAATGCCTAAAGCTCTAAGTTCACAATCTGCATCAATCTGATAACCGTTCTTACTGGCAAAGCTACGGGCCGTCATCATAAAACTGACAAAACTGATAACAGCAAGGTTCAAAGATGGAATAACTAGCTCACGCATAATGCCTGGCTGGAAATCGGGCATTGGCACAACAGGTAATCCCCCACCGCTGACACCACCAACAATCTGAATGCCATATTTCTCCAGACCAAATTGCCAGCTTACATACGTCGTTAATACCATTGCCAACAAAGGCCCCGGCCAAGTCGGACGCAAGAAACGCACAATAAGCAAAATCAACACCGTAGCAACAGACATTGCTAGCGTCGGTAAATGTGTACTCATGAGCTTGGCAGGTAATGCGATCACCCGTTCAATCAATCCCGCCGGGACGCCAGCAAAACCAAAGACTTTAGCTAACTGATCCACAATGATTGTCAATGCAACACCGTTCATTAATCCTTTCAGGATCGGTTTGGAAAGAAAATCAGCAAACGCGCCTAATCGGAAGTGACTGGCGAGAACACACCATATTCCGGTCATTAAGGTCATTACGATCGTAAGCTGCCAACGGACATCTTCATTATCAAACACCAATGGCGCGACAGCCGCGGCAATAACGGCACACGTTGCTGCATCTGGCCCGACAATCAATTGTCTTGAGGTACCAAATAATGCATAAGCAAACATGGGCAAAATACATGCATAAAGACCGATAATTGCACTTATTCCCATCAATTCGGCATAAGCAATAGCAACCGGCAGAGCAACCGCGGCGACAGAAAGCCCGGCTCTTAAATCATGACTAAACCATTCCTTGCGATAATGAGAAAAATTGCCCAACCCTGGCATCCAACGCTGTAGTTTTTTCCACTGCATCTGGTTTATGCCCTCTTATTTTTCAACGGGTTTTAGCTATAATGCTGCGTTATATGCCCACTGACAACCGGAAGTTAATTACTCCGCTCTTTATGATAGAATTATGCGAAACCGATCGATAAAAACCTTTTTTATTGAGAGATAAGACCATACTGTTGCTGCTAGTTCATTCAATGACTAAAGTCGGATGACAATTAAACGCCGGAATTACAATAGGTTCAAATATGAAACAACTTTTAGACTTTCTACCTTTAGTCGTCTTTTTTGTCGTATACAAGATGTATGATATTTTCTACGCTTCTGGAGCGCTGATCGCCGCCACCGGTTTAGCTGTCGCTATTACTTATTTCATCTACCGGAAAGTAGAGAAATCCTCTCTGATTACTTTTATCATGGTGGCTGTTTTCGGTACTCTAACTTTAGCTTTCCACAGTGATCTCTTTATCAAATGGAAAGTGACAGTGATCTATGCATTATTCGCACTAGCCCTGCTAGGCAGCCAATGGTTTATGAAAAAACCTCTGATTCAGAAAATGCTAGGAAAAGAGTTAGTTTTACCCGATTTTGTTTGGAACAAACTCAATATGGCATGGGCTCTGTTTTTTACCGCCTGTGCACTGGCTAATATTTATGTCGCATTCTGGTTGCCACAAGATGTCTGGGTTAATTTTAAAGTATTTGGTCTGACTGCCCTGACTCTAGTTTTCACCGTGCTCAGTGTAGTATATATTTACCGTCACCTGCCACGCGAACAGAAGTAACCCCATTCAAATGGATACCTGCCTGCTATCGTCTGTAGGCAGGTATTGTTTTTTCATCAAATAAAGTAAAGTTTTCAATGACACAACAACAATTACCTAACGGAGAGTTAGTCCTCCGCACACTGGCTATGCCCGCTGATACCAACGCCAATGGAGATATTTTTGGTGGATGGTTAATGTCACAAATGGATATTGGTGGTGCAATTCTGGCAAAAGAAATTGCGGAAGGCCGTGTTGTCACTGTCAGAGTAGATGGTATTACTTTCCTCAAACCTGTCGCCGTTGGTGATGTCGTCTGCTGCTATGCACATTGTCTCAAAACCGGTAACAGTTCGATTACCATCAACATCGAAGTCTGGGTGAAGAAAGTCTCCTCTGAACCTGTCGGTCAACGCTATCGTGCAACCGAAGCAGTATTCACTTATGTTGCGGTTAATGAAGATAATACCTCTCGTCGATTGCCAGAAGGCAAAACCCACTTTCAACTCGCCAGCAGCACTAGCGAATAAGGCTATACCCTATGGATTTCAAGATGCATCGCGACGGCAAGGGAGAGAATCCCCGGGAGCATAGAGAACTATGTGACCGGGGTGAGCGAGTGAAGCCAACAAAGAGGCAACTTGAAAGATAACGGGTATAATTATTAATGGAAAAAGGAGCGTGTTAATCAGGCTCCTTTTTTATTTCCATTTCCCCGACAATCAGGATTGAGATATACCCGTAATTTTGAATTCGACGGTTGTGATATAACCAACCGCAGGTATTTTTTCATAGCGCCATTTTCTCATCGCTTTTTTCACCTCCCTTTCAAAAACATTGGGTGGATTAGCGCCAATGACTTCTATATTTTTTACCCGTCCATCTTCATCAATATCATATTTGACTTTTACATAGCCTTCGGTACCCAATGCTGAAGCTCTGGATGGGTAGACAGGTAACGCTTTACTTAATGCCCTTGGCCCATTCTGCGGTTTAACCACCGGTTTATTCTGATTATTATCAGTACGGTTAGCCAACGCATTCTGATTAAACTGCGGTTTTTCCGGTTGTTCAGCTCTCTTTTCAACGGGTTCAGATTGCTTTTTAACAACCTTCTTCTTCACTTCTGGTTTCGGTTTCTTCACCTCTGGTTTTGGAATTACCGGCTCCGGAACAGGTTCCGGTTCCTCCGGCTCTGATTCAGGCTCAGGCGCTGCCGGCTCCGAAACAGGAGCTTCTTCAGCCGCTAACTGAATCATAGCGACAGACATAAGTGCAACATCAGACTGTTTTTCCGGCATTGCAGAACAAAAAAGGGCGGCAGCAATAGAAATGTGCAAACAAACTGATAACAATATTGGCCAACGTATCCAGCGCATAAGGGAATTCTTGATTAGCAGCATAATAGTCAATCCTCGAATGACTGCTAGTTTAAATGCAAATAGCAATCATATTCAATAAAGATTGTAGGTGAGCGTGAATATAAGGCCAAAAATATTATTTTTTCAATGTATCCATTCGCCATGCTGAACAAACAATAAAGCCCGACGCTGTTTATAACCATTTAATTTACGTAGTGAATAAATGCGTAAATTACGTCTTGATTGCCCTTCCAGCCAACGGCGCCGACGGTTAGAATTCTGGCGTAACATCCGCCACCGCCCTACTTCATTCCGACTACGTTTCATAAAGTCATACCTATAAAAATATCACGCTCATTATAAGCCTTTAAAAAAGATATCCAAGGCGTATCTGGATAGTACTTTTTATATCAATAATGCGAAATGACCAATATCAAGTATGATGCTTGCAGTATATTTGCCGATTTTTTGGTAAATTCATCGGGTTAATTAGATCGTTTATATCCCGTGTCTTGAGGAAACCGTGTCAAACGCCACCAAAGATATCTGAACAAAACAGGATTGATTGCCGAATATGACAACCTTTTATTCCGTCCTAAGTTGGCTTGCTATTTTCTTTTATTGGCTGATTGTTGCCAGTATCACCTTACGCATTCTGATAAAGCGTCGGCCGGTCACCTCCGCTATGACCTGGCTGTTGATTATTTATATTCTTCCCTTAGTTGGAATCATCGCTTACCTGTCGTTCGGTGAGCTGCATTTGGGAAAACGCAGAGTTGAACAAGCAAAAGCCATGTGGCCTTCAACAACCGTATGGCTTGAAGAACTACGTAAATCTCGTCATATCTTCGCCACGGAAAATAGCGAAGTCGCGACACCTTTATTCCAGCTTTGCGAACGACGGCAAGGGCTTGAAGGCGTTAAAGGCAATAAGATCCAATTGCTGACAACCTATGACCATTCACTGAAAACCATTATCAAAGATATTGAGAATGCCAAACACAGCATTGATATGGTGTTTTACATCTGGCAATCCGGCGGCTTAGTTGAACAAGTGACTGATGCTCTTATGGCCGCAGCACACCGAGGCGTCAGATGCCGTATTATGGTGGATTCAGCCGGTAGCTGGTTATATTGCCGTAGCCAATACCCGGATATCATGCGCCAGGCGGGAATTGAATTTGTTGAAGCTTTGCCGGTCAACATATTCCGCCTATTTCTACGCCGAATGGATTTGCGCCAGCATCGTAAAATTATCTTGATAGATGATTATATTTCTTATGCCGGCAGTATGAATATGGTCGATCCGCGCTTCTTTAAACAAGATGCCGGCGTAGGGCAATGGATCGATATCATGGTGCGCATGGAAGGACCAGTCACCACGACTATGGGGGTTATTTACGCTTGTGACTGGGAAATGGAAACAGGTCAACGTATTTTTCCGCCATCACCGGATAGCAATATTATGCCATTTGAACAGGCCAGTGGGCACACAACTCAGGTTATTGCATCCGGCCCTGGATTCCCCGAGGAATTGATTCAACAATCTTTAATGACGGCTATTTTCTCTGCCCGTAAGCAACTGATTTTAACTACCCCTTATTTTGTTCCCAGTGATGACCTGATAAATGCTATTTGCACCGCAGCCTTACGAGGGGTTGAAGTTATTATTATCGTTCCACGCAGAAATAATTTCTTCTTAGTTCGTTGGGCAAGCCGTGCATTTTTTGCTGAATTGTTAAATGCCGGTGTTAAGATTTACCAGTTTGAAGATGGCTTGCTACATACCAAAAGCGTTTTAGTTGATGGTCAACTCAGCATGGTGGGTTCAGTGAATCTCGATATGCGTAGCCTGTGGCTAAATTTCGAAATTACCGTGGTTATTGATGATGAAAACTTTGGTAATGATCTGACACTGGTGCAATATGATTATATCGCCCATTCTACATTGCTGGAAACCAAGGAGTGGGAACAGCGCCCTTTGTGGCATCGTATAATTGAACGTATTTGTTACTTTTTTAGCCCACTACTGTGACCAACACCCTCGTCTTGTAAAGACGGGGGTACCAATCAACGCTGCAACATGTTTTAATTCTTCATCATGACCTACAAATAAATCAATATGGACAACAGATCCTCACAAACTATGGATTTAGACCTCAATAACCGAATGACAGAAGATGAAACCCTTGAGAAAGCCTATGACATCTTTCTTGAACTGGCTTCATCTAACCTCGATCCCGCGGATATTCTACTGTTTAGTTTACAATTCGAAGTACGTGGCGGCGCAGAATTACTGCCCCCTTCTGATGAGTGGCTTGGACTCGTGGATTTTTATCCGAATCCTGATTTTTTTGCCGAAGTGATTATCGGGCTAGCAGAATCTGAAGATGCCGAGATCAACGATGTTTTCGCTCGCATCCTTATTTGCCGGGAAAAATCTCACCCGATTTACCATATTTTGTGGAAAGATTGAAAAATTTAAGGTCAGTGATTTTATCTGCTATTTTTTTATTCAAAGAGTGAGAGCTACCCGTTTTGATGCAGGTCTGAATCCCAACACAAAACCCAAAAAGTAACTCTCACATTTAATGCCTTACAATATTCTTCAATAACTACAATATTCCTCAGTAACTACAATATTCCTCAGTAACTACAATCGATTAACCTTAACTACAATGGATCAACCTTTAAACAAGACACCGCATGGCGGAAACTTCCTTCCATCAATGGCCGTGTTTTAGCACATTCAGGATCTGCCATTGGACAACGAGTACGGAAAACACATCCTGATGGCGGATTGATGGGTGACGGCAATTCACCTTCCAACAATTCAATGTGTTTATTTCGTTCTTTATCTGGATCAGGTACCGGCACTGCTGACATCAACGCTTTGGTATAAGGATGCTGTGGATTATGGTAAACCTCATCATAAGTGCCCAATTCCACCGCATGCCCAAGATACATCACCAATACGCGATCAGATATATGCTTAACCACCGCCAAATCATGGGCGATAAAAATTAGCGACAGCCCCATTTCCCGTTGTAATTCCTGCAACAGGTTCACTACCTGAGCCTGAATGGATACATCAAGTGCGGATACCGGCTCATCACAAATCACCAACTTAGGTTCAAGAATAAGCGCACGAGCAATCCCGATACGTTGACACTGACCCCCAGAGAATTCATGCGGATAACGGTTAATCAGATTCGGCAGTAATCCAACTTTCATCATCATTGTTTTTACCCGCTCTTTCATTTCCGGCTCTTTCATCTTTGGATGATAAGTGCGCAGTGGCTCAGCGATAATATCACCAATCGTCATTCGTGGGTTTAAGGATGCTAATGGGTCCTGGAATATCATCTGGATATCACTGCGAATCTCCCGCCACTGTTTATCATCCATATCCAGCAGGCTTTTTCCCAACCAAGTTACTGAACCACCAGAAGACTTGACCAATCCGATAATTGCACGAGCAAAAGTCGATTTACCGCAACCGGATTCACCAACCACACCAAGAGTTTCCCCTTCATATAACCTTAATGTAACGCCATCAACCGCTTTCAAGGATTTTGTTGGTTGCCAGAACCACTGTTTGCCATCTTTGATGTCAAAGTAAACTTTTAGATCTGCTACTTCCAGCAGCACACGTCTTTCTTCAATCTGGCTCATGCCAATTCCTCCGGTGCCTTAAAGCAAGCTCGCAAACGCCCGTTGCCAAATGTCTCTAACCCCGGTTCACAATCTACACAACGGCCTACTGAAAACTGACAGCGTGGCTGAAACGGACACCCTTTCGGCAATCGTAATAAATTAGGCGGATTTCCGGGAATAGTCGTCAACGATGCTTCATCACCATCAAGACGAGGAACAGCACTAAGCAGACCTATAGAATAAGGATGGGTTGGTTGATAAAACACTTCACGAGCTGAGCCATATTCCATCGTTCTCCCCGCATACATCACCAACACTTTGTCACAAATACCGGCAACCACCCCCAAATCGTGAGTAATCATAATAATCGCGGTATTAAATTCCCGTTTCAGCTCATTCAGTAGGGTCATAATCTGAGCCTGAACTGTGACATCAAGTGCGGTTGTCGGTTCGTCAGCAATCAATAATTTTGGTCGACATAACAACGCCATCGCGATCATCACACGCTGACGCATTCCACCGGAAAATTCATGCGGATACATTCGCATTCGCTTAAGCGCTTCTGGCATTTTGACGGCATCCAGCATCCGAAGCGATTCAAGGTATGCCTCACTTTTACTCATATGCTTATGCAACATCAATACTTCTGTCAGTTGATCGCCGATACGCATATAGGGATTGAGAGATGTCATTGGGTCCTGAAATATCATTGATATCTCTTCCGCTCTCATGCGGTTAAGCTGTTTTTCTTCAAGGTTAAGAATTTCCCTGCCATTAAAAATAGCGGAACCGCCAATCTTACCGTTTCTGGCAAGTAGCCCCATCAAAGCGAAAGCAGTTTGTGATTTGCCAGAACCGGACTCCCCTACAATTCCTAATGTTTCCCCTGCGCGTAAATCAAAATTTAGCTTGTTCACCGCTGTAACATCGCCATCTGGGGTACTAAAAGTCACGTCCAATTCTTTAACAATTAACAACGGTTCAGAACTTTTCTGGTTTTTAACGCTGTCCATGTTACCTCCTTAACGATCTTTCGGATCGAGGGCATCACGCAAGCCATCGCCGATAAAGTTAAAACAAAACAGTGTCACCACCAGAAAACCGGCAGGAAACAACAGCAACCACGGGGAAACCTCCATCGAATTCGCACCATCGCTTAATAATGCACCCCAACTACTTAACGGTTCTTGAGTTCCCAATCCCAGAAAGCTAAGAAACGATTCAAACAGAATCATACTCGGCACTAATAAAGATGCATAAACCACCACCACTCCCAATACATTAGGGACAATATGACGCAGCACAATATGACGGGTTGATACACCACACACCAGCGCCGCCTCAATAAATTCCTTACGTTTTAGGCTCAATGTCTGACCACGGACAATACGCGCCATATCCAGCCATGACACCATACCGATAGCGACAAATATCAAAAAAATATTCTGTCCGAAGAAGGTCACCAACAGAATCACAAAGAACATGAATGGAAATGAGTTCAAAATTTCCAGCAGACGCATCATTACTGAGTCTATTTTTCCACCCAAATAACCAGATAATGATCCATATAAGGTTCCGACGACTACCGCCACCAAAGCGGCTGCAATCCCAACCATCAACGAAATGCGTCCTCCAATGGCAACACGCACCAGCAAATCACGTCCAGAAGAATCTGTACCAAAATAGTGACCTGACTCAGAATCAGGTGGCATCGACATCATGGCCCAATCAGTATCGTCATATGTGAATTGAGCTAACATCGGCGCCAGGATCACAAACAAGGTAATCAAAGATAGCAGACACAAACTGGCAATCGCTGCCCGATTGTGAATAAAACGACGTCGTGCATCCTGCCACAAACTACGCCCTTCAATTTCTAATTGCTCAGAGAAATTTTCCAGAGCTTCGCTGTTTTGTTTATTAACTATCATTGCGTGCTCCAGTCTTAATAACGAATCTTCGGATCGATAACAGCGTACAACACATCAACAATCGCATTGAAAAAAATAGTCAAACTACCAACTAAAATAGTCAGACTTAACACTAACGAATAATCACGGTTCAATGCGCCATTAACAAACAACTGCCCTATTCCCGGCAACCCGAAGATCGTTTCAATCACCATCGAACCGGTAATAATGCCGACAAAAGCAGGCCCCATATAAGAGATAACCGGTAACAATGCGGGCTTTAAAGCATGGCGGAAAATGATGACACGTAATGGTAAACCCTTGGCACGCGCAGTACGGATAAAGTTAGAGTGCAACACTTCTATCATCGAACTACGGGTAATACGGGAGATACTGGCGATATAGGCCAAAGAGAGTGCTACCATCGGTAAAATCATATATTTTGGCGCACCGCCATTCCAACCTCCTCCCGGCAACCATTTAAGATGAATAGCAAACCCCAGTACTAACAACGGCGCTACAACAAAACCTGGGATAACAACCCCCGTCATGGCGAATCCCATCACCGTATAATCCCACTTGGTATTTTGGTTAAGTGCAGCAATAACCCCGGCGCTGACCCCCAAGACAACCGCCATGATAAATGCCGAAGCCCCTAATTTAGCCGATACTGGAAACGCTGTTGCGACGAGATCGTTAACCGAGTAGTCCTTATATTTAAAAGAAGGCCCGAAATCTCCTTTAGTGAGTTGAATTAAGTAATCAAAATATTGTTTATAAATTGGGTCATTCAAATGATATTTCGCTTCAATGTTTGCCATCACTTCTGGCGGCAATTTCCGCTCGCCGGTAAATGGGCTGCCTGGCGCCAGCCGCATCATGAAAAACGAAATAGTGATAAGAATAAAAAGTGTCGGGATCGCCTCTAAACAACGGCGTAAAATAAACTTAAGCATCGCCCGTTCCTATGTGTTGGCCCTTAACCCTGGCCTTAAAATAATTTGGCACTAAAGCAGCCCTTTCCGGGCTGCTTTACAACGATTAGTGTTTGATAATATAAAAATCTTTGGTGTGTAAATTATCCAAAGGATCTTTCCCTGTATAGCCACCAACATAGGGCTTCACTAACCGGGTATTCACATAGTAATAAAGGGGGACAATAGCAGAATCTTTATCTAACTGCGCTTCTGCTTGCTGGTAAACAGCAGCACGTTCATCATCTGTTGCTACTTTCAGAGATTCTTTCATCAGTTTATCAAACTCATCACTCTTATAATGAGCCGTGTTATTACTACTATAAGAAAGCATTGAATTCAGGAATGAAGAAGGTTCGTTGTAATCGGCACACCAGCCAGCACGGGCCACGTCATAATTCCCTTGATGTCGAGTATCAAGGAAAGTTTTCCACTCTTGGTTTTCTAAACGAACATCAGCACCTAAATTTTTCTTCCAAATAGAAGCTACCGCGATGGCAATTTTCTTATGCAGATCGGAAGTGTTATAAAGCAAGTTAAATTTCAGTGGGTTATCTTTATTATAACCTGCTTCCGCCAGTAATTTTTTGGCCTCCTGGTTGCGCTGTTCCTGACTCCAACCAGTAAACCACACCGGTTTCATCTCTTTCATACCATCAGTAACCGGCGGTGTATAACCGGAAGCAGGGATATCACCCTGTGCTTTTACTTTATTGGTCACAATATCGCGATCCATAGACAATTTCAGTGCAGTACGGACGCGGGGATCATTAAATGGGGGTTTTTCGTTATTAATTTCGTAATAATAAGTACATAATTGTGGGTTAATGTGCAACTCGTTCGGGATCTCCTTTTTCAGCTTCTGGAACAGTTCAATCGGTAAATTGGTATAAGTCATATCAATTTCGCCACTGCGATAACGGTTGACATCCGTAACCTCTGACGAAATTGGCAGGAAAGTCACCTGATCAATAACAGTATTTTTGTTATCCCAGTATGTCGGGCTACGTTCCATTACAATACGTTCGTTGACTATCCAATTTTTCAGTTTATAAGCCCCATTACCGACAAAGTTCTGTGGCTGAGTCCATTTTTCGCCATATTTTTCTACCGTAGCTTTATGCACCGGCGCCATCGAAGAGTGAGCCAAAAGCCTTGGTAAATAAGGAACCGCTTCGCTCAATGTAAGCTGCAATGTATAGTCATCCAGCGCCTTTACTCCCAGAGCATCTGGTTTCTTTTTGCCACCGATAATGTCGTCAATATTGGTGATATGGGCATACTGGAGGTAACTTTCATAGGGAGAAGCAGTATTAGGATCGGCCAGACGTTGCCAACTATAAACAAAATCATGGGCCGTGACAGGATCGCCATTAGACCACTTAGAATCTTTACGCATATGGAATGTCCAGACGGTAAAGTCTTTATTTTCCCAACTGGTCGCAGAACCTGGCAAAATTTCGCCATTCGGGCCAACGATGACAACACCTTCAAACAGATCGCGAGCCAAATGTGATTCTGGCACTCCTTCAATCTTATGTGGATCTAACGATTGCGGTTCAGAGCCGTTATTACGGACTAAAACCTGTTTATCAGCTAATTGAACACCATCAGGCACTTTTGCAGCAAAGACCTGACTTGCCATTACCATACTCAGTGCAGCGCTGATGCTGACAGTAAGTAGTCTCTTTTTCGTTGTGTTTATCATCTTTTTCTACTCCAATTTTATACCGTCAGATTTGTTATCAGCCGACGGCCCAGAAATAAGGGGTGGATTACTACCCGCATACAAAAGGAACGATTTTGTTTGCAGGATCTCAGTAACTCTTTTGAATAAAGCTACTGTTTAATTTTTTTCATATACAGTCGCTTAATATCCATATAATCCAATGGGTCTTTCCCTGAAAACCCTCCCACTGATGGGCTAACAAGCCGTACACTCACCCGGTAATAAACGGGAATCAGCACCGAGTCTTTATCCAGTTGAGACTCAGCTTGTTGGTATAGTTTCTTACGCTCAATAGCGTCCTTAGCGATTAATGCCTGCTCCAGATAGCTATCAAAATTTTTATTCTGATAGAAAGTTGTGTTATTACTGCTGTCTGACAGCAACATGTTTAAAAACGCTGTAGGTTCATTGTAATCCGCGCACCAGGTTGCTCTGGTCACCTCGTAATTCCCCTGATGGCGGCTTTCAAGAGAAGTTTTCCATTCCTGATTCTGCAAAATCACATCCGCTCCCAGATTCTTTTTCCACATGGAAGCGGCGGCAATAGCCTGCTGTTTGTTTTGCTCAGAGGTGTTGTATAACAATGTGAACTTCAATGGATTCGTCTGATTAAAGCCGGCCTGAGCCAACAATTCTCTCGCTCGTTTATTACGCTGCTCCTGTGTCCAGTTAGCCCATTCTGGCTTAACAAAATCGCCGCCACCAATAAATGTTGGCGTAAAACCATAAGCTGGTATTTGCCCCTGCCCCATAATTTTCCCCGCAATAATCTCCCTGTCGAGACTTAACTTGGCGGCTTCACGGACTCTGACATCAGTAAACGGCGGTTTTTTATTGTTAATTTCGTAATAAAACGTACAAAGGTAAGGGCTGACGCGAACCTGATCGGGGATATCTTTTTTCATTTTCTGATACAGAGTCGGCGGAATGGCGCTATTGGTGATATTTACCTCTCCACTACGATAGCGGTTAATATCACTGGTTTCAGATTGAAGGGGTAAGAGAGTCGCTTGACCAATAACTGTTTTTGCATTATTCCAATATCGAGGATTGCGTTCGATCACTATCCGCTCATTGACCACCCACTCTTTCAACGAATACGCCCCATTACCGACATAGTTTTCTGGCAGCGTCCATTTATTGCCTAACTTTTCGACCACATCCTTTTTGACGGGTTTCATTGCCGTATGACTGAGCATACTTACGAAATAAGGCACGGGGTGCGTCAGAGTCACCTGCAAACGATGATCATCCAGCGCTTTTACCCCCAACTGATCAGGCGATTTTTTACCCTTTAGAACATCACTAATATTTTCAACGTAAGCATATTGAAGATAGCTGGCATAAGGTGAACCCACTTTTGGATCAGCTAATCGCTGCCAGCTATAAACAAAATCGTGGGCAGTGACCGGCGCTCCATCACTCCATTTAGCATTATCACGCAGATAAAACGTCCATACCTTGTAATCCTGATTTTCCCAACGGGTGGCAACACCTGGCACGATTTCTCCCTCAGGGCCGGTACTCACTAGCCCTTCCAAGAGATTAAGAATAATGTTGGTTTCTGGTACACCTTCAACTTTATGTGGATCAAGCGAAGCAACTTCCGCGCCATTATTAATAATAATTTGCTGTTTATCCGCAAGTTTCACACCATCTGGAAGTTCAACGGCAGACACGGCTGTAACAAGAAACGCTGATAATAAAAATATACAGGAAATAAACTTATATAATTTTAATTGTTTGATCTTCATTTTTTCCCCTCCAGTTTGATGGGCTTGCTCATTCCACATATCCCATCAAGGCCGGGATCTTCACATTATTTAGCCCAAAGTAACGGATTAAATATTAAAGCGGACTTATCATATCAGTCGTTAAAATATCGCTCTCATATTGCAAAAATCATCCTTACAAACAACTTAGTGTGACCTATTACATTAATTGATAAAACACGCCAATAACCATTATAACTAATTGATATGTATAAAATTACCAATTTTAAACTTAACTAAAATAGTAAACAAAGCTAGACCAAAGATGAAAATAAACATAATTTTAACAAATTGCAATCAATACAAATTAAAAACCTACATTCATCACAAAACAATGGTGGAAGCAACCAGTTACACATAGAGCTAATAGGGAAGAATAATTTAGAAAAATATTAGGTTATTTGTATAAAATTCAGGGAGTACCGGCAAAAGAAGCAGGAAAAGCCTATGATATAAGCTTTATAATAAAAATGATAAGAATATTATAATTTGTAATTTCACCAGAAAGAAAACTAACATCTTTTATCGTCAATCGTATCAAAGCAATCCTGGGAATAGTGCTTTGATCCCTGTCACAATCAGTTCAATCCCCAAAGACATCAACAGTAGCCCCATAATTCGAGTGATAACGTTAATGCCCGTTTGACCAAGGTATTTGACGACTAAAGGTGCAGATCGAAATAATAACCAGCAGCAAAAAGCGAACAATGCACTAGTAAGCGCCAATCCAATAAAATTCTGCCATCCCTGATAACGAGAACTCCAAACAATACAAGAACTGATTGCACCGGGACCTGCCATTAACGGCAATGCCAGCGGCACAACCCCAACACTTTCTCTAATGGCGGTTTCTGATTTTTCCTGCTTATTCTGTTTGTCCTCTCCGAGCTTACCGTTAATCATCGACATCGCGATGGTCACCACCAAAATCCCACCAGCAATACGAAAAGAGTCAATGGAAATGCCGAACATACGTAGTATTGAGTCACCTAACAGTAAAGCTGTCCATAAAATGATGGCAACAGAAGTATTGGCAATCAAGTTAGTTCTATTACGAGCCGACTGGGCTTGGTAGTGAGTCATACTGATAAAAACCGGCAAAATACCAACAGGATTGACCAGTGCAAACAACCCAACAAAAAACTTAATGTAGCCAGAAAGATCCAGCAGTAAGTCACCCACAAATAACCTCTATAAAGTTACACAGTGTTATTAAAAATATTCTCATGATCGCTTACCCAAGAATCATAGAAAACTTAATTTTTTCTTCACTTTATACTGGTAAAGCTCTATTTTCATCGCCCGCAACGCATTTTCCAATTTAAAATATCTTATATAACAAGTTGTTAACCCAATATTTTCATTAGATTAAAAATTCAACCTTTTAACTCTATTTACACCCATCCAATAATCATCATCACTGACCTAAGCCGAAAGGAATCAGCTTGGAATTTATGTGATTAAGATCAATATATATTAATGCCAAATGGTAACTTGTAGCTACCAAAAAATCACCAGGCTAAACAGCAGAATTGGTTCTACACACTGCGGTTGCGGCTGGTGCGCCAAAAGATATTATTGGCTGAATTGATGAACCCTCTGTTGAACTTACCAATGTATTGTAAACAATTTTTTACACATGGCGGTTATCTATTACAAGGAGGTGAACAGAAAGCCATTCAAAATATCATCCTTGAAAACGGTTCTCTAAATGCGGAGATTGTAGGTCAACCTGCAACAAAAGAAAGCCGGTAAAAAACAAATTTATTAACTAATTAAATACCACTTAAGGATGCCGATATCAGCACCCTCTAACTCATCTCTACCCTATTAGCAGGACATCTGACCGTTTCACAGAATTACATATTGCTGCTTTTTTTCACCTCACAGACAGCATCCATATAGTGCTTACGGCAAACAGAAACATATTTTTCATTGCCGCCGATATCAACTTGTTCGCCATCACAAATGACCACACCTTCGCTATCCAAACGTAATGTACGGTTTGCCTTGCGTCCACAGTGACAAATCGTTTTCAACTCAACTAACTTATCAGCCCACGCCAAAAGATATTGGCTACCGCTAAAAAGCTCGCCTCTAAAATCAGTTCTCAGTCCATAACAAAGAACCGGAATATCATCATAATCAGTCACCTTACATAGCTGTTCAATCTGTACTTTCGTGAGAAAATGGCACTCATCAATCAGCACACAATGCACTTTTGCCTGATTATTTTCATTTCTGATCAGCTCCCCAATATCTGTCTGCTGACTAAACAGGAGTGCATCAGCAGATAATCCAATCCGAGACTTGACTTTTCCCTTTTCAAACCGGGTGTCAATTTCTGCGGTAAACACCAGCGTTCTCATCCCTCTTTCATTATAGTTATAAGAGGATTGCAACAGGGATGTCGATTTCCCAGCATTCATTGCGGAGTAATAAAAATAAAGTTGAGCCATCAGCCCTACCCCTTAACAAAATTTATAAAGCCATATAGTCAGATGAGTTTACCATAAACTTTCGTCGTGATTATCCATCCCAGTAAGCTACACCGGTTGATATAGCGAAATATTTAGCTTAGTGATGTCTTAATGATTCATGACCACCATCACACCAGCCAAGTAATAAAGCGCATTTGAATGACAAATGTTCATGTTTAAATTAAGAAACGAAAGCCAGACTGATTTGTTGCATATCGTATGCAAATTAATAATGTGCGTGATTGACTTCCAGAAAACGGTAACAGTAAATCAGCGATAACTCATGGATTAGTCATAAGTTTTTTTTAACTTAGTATTATTCTGCTTTAGCAGGTATGATAAGAAACAGTTAAAATTACTTACCGATTTAGTATATACCTGGTTTATAAATTAGAGAGATTATCATGTCCCCCCTTTGTTAAAGGTACCCTGAACATGTTATTGGGGAATGACAATCGAAATAGCTGTATAAAAAGCGCTATATAACTTTTGTAAAGAAATTACGTTTAAAAAAAAGAGCCATTTTATCCGAATATGATAAATTGACTATTGCAGAAAATAAAATAGCATTCTATTATTATATCCACATCAGCCATCATCATTAATAATTTGAGACCAGGACAATGAGCGATTTAAAAACCCTAAATAACATCCGTACTTTACGAGCTCAAGCAAGAGAATGCCAACTTGAGTTCTTGGATGAAATACTTGAAAAACTGACCGTCGTTGTTGAAGAGCGTCGTGAAGAAGAAAGTCAGGTACAAGCTGAATTAGAAGAACGTACACGTAAATTGGAAGAAGTTCGTAAAATGATTCTTGACCAAGGAATTGATCCAAGCGAATTACTTCAGACAATGAGCGCCGGCAAATCTGCTGGTAAAACGAAACGTCCTGCTCGTCCAGCTAAATACCAATATGTTGATACAAACGGTGAAACTAAAACTTGGACTGGCCAAGGACGTACACCTGCTGTTATCAAAAAAGCAATTGAAGAAGAAGGAAGAACTCTGGAAAGTTTCTTACTCTAATTCATTGTTTTTAAAGTTAATTTAATTAAAAACACCCTTTTAAAATAGAAGGGTGTTTTTATTATTAAACAGCTTAGATAACAAAAGAATTAATGTCTCTCGAATGAGCGTGTATAAGTATCCTTGGGAAGGATTTAGTCGGATTGCACGTTTTTCTATCATTTCTTTACGATAAAGCAGGCTAGTTACTCGTTTAGCCAATGCCTAGGTAAATTAATAATCAAACAGGCGCAACTATTTACTTCCCTCTGGTCACTGTCGTTGATTCAATAGAAAAGGAGCCAATGGCTCCTTATCTTATTTAGACTTATGATAGAAACTCAAATACCACTCTACAAACTGCTTCACACCCTGCTTCACAGGTGTATTTGGGGCAAACCCTATTTTTTGAAAAATGTCACTTGAATCAGCACAGGTCGACAGAACATCACCATCTTGCATGGGCATAAAATTTCTCTTAGCCTGAATGCCTAATGATTCTTCTATTGCCTCAATAAAATCACCTAGTCTAGTTGGTTGACCATTACCAATATTATAAATACAGTAAGGGGCAGAGCTGGCAGATATTTGTCCATCTTCAACCGTCCAGCTCTCATTTGGTACGGGAATGATGTCCTGCAATCTGATTATTGATTCAACGATATCATCTATATAAGTAAAATCTCTAACCATATTGCCGTGGTTATAAACATCAATAGGCTGCCCTGATAACATCGCCTTGGTGAACTTAAATAAAGCCATATCAGGACGTCCCCACGGGCCATATACGGTAAAAAAACGCAAGCCGGTCGTTGGCAACTGATAAAGATGAGAGTAACTATGAGACATTAATTCATCTGACTTTTTCGTTGCTGCATATAGAGAAACTGGATGATCAACTGAATCGTTTGTAGAAAACGGTTGCTTTCTATTTAATCCATAAACAGAACTAGAAGAAGAATATAATAAATGCTCAACATTATTGTGACGGCAACCTTCCAGGATATTGATATGCCCTATTATATTCGAATCAATGTAAGCCATTGGGTTTTGCAACGAATAGCGAACACCCGCCTGAGCTCCTAGATGGATAACCCGTTGGAATTGGTGTCGGGAAAAAAGATCAGGAATGGCTATTCTGTCAGCCAAATCCAGCTTTTCAAATTTAAAACCTGGCTTATCAAATAATAGATCTAACCGTGCTTGTTTGAGACTCACATCATAATAGTCATTAAGGTTGTCGATACCCACAACCTCATGCCCCATTTGCAATAATCTCTGGCTCACATGAAAGCCAATAAAACCAGCAGCACCTGTGACTAAGAATTTCATTGTATTACTCAGATAACCGGATTAATGGATGCACCACGACCAATCCCATAATAAATAAAACCCCGGGATTGCAGGCGCTCAGGATCATAGAGATTTCGGCCATCAAAGATAACCGGCGTCTTGAGAGACTCTTTTATGACATCAAAATCTGGCGCACGAAAACTTTTCCATTCAGTACAAATGATCAAGGCATCGGCCCCTTTCAGCGCCGCTTCTTTAGTCCCCATCAATAATAAATCATCGCGCTGACCATAAATACGCTGAGCTTCCTGCATCGCCTCCGGATCGTAAGCCTGTATTTTGGCTCCCGCCTGCCATAATGCTTCCATCAAAACACGGCTTGATGCTTCACGCATATCATCAGTATTCGGTTTGAACGATAATCCCCAGACAGAAAATGTCTTACCGGATAAATCTTCACCGAAATGGCGCGTGACAAAAGAGGGCAATTTATGCTTTTGCAGTTCGTTCACTTGCTCTACGGCACGAAGAATTTTAGGCTGATAACCAATTTGCTCTGCGGTACGAATCAACGCCTGAACATCTTTTGGGAAACATGAGCCACCATAACCACAGCCCGGATAGATAAAATGATAGCCAATACGGGAATCAGAACCAATTCCTTGACGAACATGCTCAATATCAGCGCCAAGCATTTCTGCTAAATTAGATATCTCATTCATAAAACTGATTTTCGTTGCCAACATACAATTAGCAGCATACTTCGTCAGTTCTGCGCTACGGATATCCATCACAATCATACGATCATGATTACGATTAAACGGTTCGTACAATTCATGCATCAGGTCAACAACTCTTTCATTGTCACACCCAATAATAATCCGCTCAGGGCGCATACAATCTGCAACGGCCGCTCCTTCTTTAAGGAACTCAGGGTTAGAAACCACATCAAATGGAATATCAATATTACGTTGACGCAAAGTCTCATTAACAACAGCATTAACTTTATCCGCGGTACCAACAGGAACCGTAGACTTATCAATAATGACCTTATAGCTCTCCATATATTCCGCAATAGTACGAGCCACCGCTGTCACATACTTTAAATCTGCTGAACCATCTTCATCAGGAGGCGTGCCGACAGCAATAAATTGTAATTTACCGTGCGCAACACCGGCCTTTGCATCCGTACTAAAATTCAGGCGGCCTTCTTCATAATTTTTTTTAACCAGTGGAGCTAAACCAGGTTCAAAAATGGGAATTTGACCATTTTTCAAATTTTCGACTTTATTTGCATCTATATCAATACAAAGAACATCATGACCGACTTCAGCTAAAACCGCCGCCTGAACTAAGCCAACATAACCGATACCAAATACCGTAACTTTCATATAATACCTAAATTTCCGTAAAATTATTCTTTAACCTGATCCTGCAAAGCCATTAACCAATCAGTAAACTCTTTGCCCAAAGTATGATGTTTCATACCATACCGGACAAATGCTTGCATATAACCAAGTTTATTGCCGCAATCATGGCTTACACCCTGCAAGTGATAGGCTTCCACAGACTCCTTTTCTATTAACATCGCAATTGCATCAGTAAGTTGAATTTCATCACCGGCACCGGGTGCTGTTTTTGCTAATAATGGCCAAATTTTCTCGGACAACACATAACGGCCAACAATAGAAAGATTTGATGGCGCTTCTTTCGGTTTAGGTTTTTCAACTACACGCTTAATTGGTTTGCTGTCACCGGGTTGCAGATTTTCTCCCTGGCAATCGACAATACCATAACTAGAAACCTCTTCATGAGGTACAGGTTCTACTAATATTTGGCTAGCACCGGTTTCATTATACCGAGCCAACATTTCGCTCAGATTATATTTAGTCAGATCTGTACTAAACTCATCAAGAATAACATCAGGGAGTATCACAGCAAAAGGTTCATCACCAATTAAAGGCTTGGCACACAACACCGCATGCCCTAATCCTTTAGCAATTCCCTGACGAGTTTGCATAATGGTGACATGACTTGGACAAATAGATTGAACCTCATCCAATAACTGACGCTTTACCCTTTTCTCAAGGATAGCTTCTAACTCAAAACTAGTATCAAAATGATTTTCAATTGAATTTTTTGATGAATGAGTCACCAAGATAATTTCATTAATACCAGCGGCAATACATTCATTAACGACATACTGAATAAGAGGCTTATCCACTAAAGGCAACATCTCTTTAGGAATTGCTTTCGTAGCTGGCAACATCCTCGTTCCCAAACCCGCTACAGGAATAACGGCTTTCTTTACGATTTTGTTTACTGATGGCATTAATCTTTCTCCCGATGTTTTTTGGCTGAAACAAATCCGTCTTCAACTCAAAATCAGTGCCGATTCTTTAATAAGGCACTATTATTACTGATTATTTTGTGTCAATAAACCGCGCACAGAAACCGATGCATACACATAGTTCACTGTTTCGTTTACCTCTCTGACTACTCAAAAAGTTATCACTTTTACCTGAGCAGCGCTAAACCCGCTCTTTGTACTAAAGAGCGGCAAATAAAATAGCCTGATTAGATAGACTTCAAGCATAATAGGCGGAGTATACCAGCTAACTCTCCCTGATAAACAGCGCCATTCTGTTTAATTACATTACCGTGACCTAATGTTTAAAATCCATTTTAAACAAAATTCCACCTTGGTAATATTCACCCAGAATACATTGAAGAAAGCATCAAATTTATTTGACTATTTGTATTCCAAATCCGGCATTGCCATTCAGCACTATGAGAACAAACTTGATTCGAACAAATCGTTCTCAACGTTCCAAGAGGAACGCCACTATCTAATTGGATTTGACGATTACCCGACTTAATACTGGCATGTAACCCTGCGGAAGTGAGCAGAACCGTTTTATTGATTGTATGATAATACCCAAGCAGCAATGGAAACTGCCCTTGCAACCCTGCACCTGCCAACAAGTTATTAATTCTATTTAGAATACCTGCCATACTGGGTAAACGCCGGGAATGGTGAACGATATGCTCTTGCAACAAACTGTTAAATACGACTCTAAGTAATAATGCCGAAATCACACCATACTCTTTTGAGCGGCTAATATCTAGACAATAAAAAGCCAATTCATTGTCAGATAACGCCGCCATATCGAGAATCAACCCTGGTTTATCAATCATATTCAATTTTCGGTAATTCACTTTACAGTGAGCGATAACTTGAGACACTGGAGGTTGTAACTGCTTAAGCATATTTAATGCTTCATCTGAATTATGCTTTAGCGTTAACCAATCCTTATTCAAGTTATTCTGCTCAATCGCGCCAGACATAAAGACCGTAGGATGTAAATAGGCCAACACCGATTTTTTTATCTCATTAAGATCTGAAACAGGTTTTAATAAAACATCTTTTGCTCCCAAACGAAGCACCTCATCAATTTCGGCCATCTTGTTAGTTGCTGAAATAATAATAACTGGAATACTAATACCCTCACTCGTCAATTTCGCAATAAATTCAATGCCATTCATAACCGGCATATCCAAATCACATAAAATAAGTTCAATATGAGCTTCGCGTCCTAGCACCTGTAGTGCAACAGCCCCATTAGATGCGACTAATACCTTAGCGCCCAACGTTTGCAAATACCCTGCCAGCAAAGAACAAAAAACGGGTTCGTCCTCCACAATCAGAATTTTTTTGCCTGCCAATGCCTTTTCCATAAATGCGCTCCCTTACCTTAATATTGCGACCTTCACCTTTTCTTAGGTACTATCACTCATATTAGTTCAATTAAGTGACTATCATTTGTTCTCTTACGTTTCTTTGCAATAGAAAACCCATAAAAATGGTATTTCACCCTTTACAATTGGAGTTATTTTGACAGAGCGATGTCCTTGTGGTAGTGGAATAGATTTTGCGGATTGCTGTTCCCCTTATCTCCAAAACATAAAATTTGCGCCGACTGCCGAATCACTGATGCGTTCTCGATACAGTGCCTATGTAAAGCACAACGCCGATTATCTTATTACCAGTTGGCATCCTGACTGCCAGGCTGAAAAGTGGCGTTTAGATCTAGAACAGAGTTTTATTGTTACCCAATGGCTCGGACTAAATGTTATTACAACTGAAAAAGGCAAAAATGATAACGAAGCCTATGTTGAATTTTCAGCTTGCTTTCTTGATCAGAAATCCCAAGATAAGCAACTTATTCATGAGCGTTCACGTTTTCTTCGTATAGACCAGCGTTGGTACTATATTGATGGTGTAAAACCTATTGATGGTATAAAACCTATTGATGGCGTAAAACCTCAAATTGGCCGTAATAGCCCCTGCCCATGTGGTTCAGGTAAAAAATACAAAAAATGTTGTGGTTAAGATCCACAAACAGAAAACGCAAAATATTTAAGGACAATCCCATTCATGCAACATCAACATATACAAAAGAAAATTCTACGCACCATTTGCCCTGATGCCAAAGGACTGATCGCCAAAATTACGAATATTTGCTACAAACACCAACTGAATATAGTTCAGAATAATGAATTCGTCGATCATCGCACCGGCCGCTTTTTTATGCGTACTGAGCTTGAAGGAATTTTCAATGATGAGACATTTCTTGCTGATTTAGATGATGCACTTCCGATGGGTTCTCAACGGGAATTAAATAGTGCGGGGCGTCGGCGTATTGTCATTATGGTGACAAAAGAAGCGCATTGTCTTGGGGATTTGCTCATGAAAAGCGCTTATGATGGGCTTGACGTTGAAATTGCTGCGGTTATCGGCAACCACGCAACATTACAATCGTTGGTTGAGCAATTTGGCATTCCTTTCCACTTGATTAGTCATGAAGGTTTAACCCGTGAACAACATGATGAAAAACTGATTGCCCAGATTGACCAATACAAACCTGACTATGTGGTATTAGCTAAATACATGCGAGTACTGACGCCAGAATTTGTCCAGCATTATCCAAATCAGATTATTAACATTCACCACTCCTTTTTACCTGCATTTATCGGGGCGCGTCCTTATCATCAGGCTTACGAGAGAGGGGTAAAAATCATCGGAGCAACCGCGCATTATGTGAATAATAACCTGGATGAAGGTCCAATTATTACTCAGAAGGTCATTAACATAGACCATACATACACTGCTGAAGATATGATGAGAGCGGGCCGGGATGTTGAAAAAAATGCTCTTAGCCATGCTCTATATTGGGTTCTTGCTCAGCGGGTTTTTGTTTACGGCAACCGTACTGTAATTCTTTAAAACTGAATTAATTAGGCCCAAAAGCAGCACACAGTAGCTTCTTTTCAAGCATATGCTTTACAGCGGCGATTGATTTAATGTGATCCTAGCCGCTGTAAGCAGTAGTGGTGACTTTTCAAAAGTGGCAAGTCATCCTTCCCCCGCCACTAGCAAACAAACCACTTATTTGCTCACAACAAGATCAATAAGGCTGGAAAATCAGCATATCGTCACTTATTTTTCAATATATGTTTTACAGTAGCGGTTCATCTGACGTGATTCCGGCCGCTGTTAACAACAGCGATACTTCTCAAAATCGGGTGGGGTTCCCGAGCGGCCAAAGGGAGCAGACTGTAAATCTTCCGTCACAGACTTTGAAGGTTCGAGTTGAGCGCAGCGAAACAACAATGCGGCGCTTGCGACGCGTTGGCCCGCAGGGCGAGGAACGCAGTGACGAGTAATCCTTCCCCCGCCACTAGCAAACAAACCACTTATTTGCTCACAACAAGATCAATAAGGCTGGAAAATCAGCATATAGTCACTTATTTTTCAATATATGCTTTACAGCAGCGGTTCATCTGATATGATTCCGTCCGCTGTCAACAACAGTGATACATTTCAAAATCTGGTGGGGTTCCCGAGCGGCCAAAGGGAGCAGACTGTAAATCTGCCGTCACAGACTTCGAAGGTTCGAATCCTTCCCCCACCACCACAAACATCCTTCAAGCCTTACAAACAAGCCCAATAAGAACGCATTCCTCATTTGGGGAAAAGTCGAGAACCTTCGTCAAGGTTCAAATCGTCATCCACAGCCCCAGACTAACTAACTAACACCTCTAAAAGAACTCAACTAAACGCGCTTACCCACCTTAGTGTGCTCTCACAACCCTATTTTCTATCACACCATTATGTGAAACCTAACATTCCACAATAACCCAACATAAACCATATAAATCAAATAATTAAAATAAAAGTCATCTTCAAACAGCAGGCATTCGAATGTGATAACCATCGTGTATTTGTGAAATTTCGTGTGAAATAATTATAAAAAATAACAAATTATAACAACAACACCAGGGAACCATCATGAACCAATCAACACAAAAAATAGGAATTATAGGATTGGGGGCTATGGGGATGGGAATTGCCCGCGCGTTAATACGCGCGGGTATTCCCACATATGGATTTGATTTAAATCCAAAAGCCTGTGACCAGCTTCTGCAAGCAGGCGCTAAAGTAGCAACAAACAACGCAGCAAACTGGGCATCAGAGCTGGATGCTATCCTACTCGTCGTCGTCAATGGCGCTCAAATAGAAAGCATACTGTTCGAAGGCGAAACACCGCTAGTCAACCAACTAAAAGCCGGTACAATCATTGTGCTTCACAGTACCGTTGCCGCAGGACAAGCTAAAGATTTTGCCCATCGTCTTAACCAATACAATCTCAACATGCTGGACGCACCTATTTCAGGTGGCGCACTAAAAGCCGAACAAGGCCAACTTACTGTTATGGCTTCTGGTGAGCCAGCATTATTTGAACAACTAAAACCCGTATTTGATGCCACCACCGAACGCCTCTACCATGTCGGAAATGAAATTGGTCAAGGATCTACCGTTAAAACAATCCATCAATTACTTGCAGGTATACATATTGCAGCCGCCGCAGAAAGTATGGCATTGGCAGCCAAAGCCGGTATTTCCCTAGAATTGATGTACGATATTGTAACCCACGCTGCCGGTAACTCTTGGATGTTTGAAAACCGCGTTCCCCATATTCTGGCGGGAGATTACACTGCCAAATCCTCTGTCGATATTTTTGTCAAAGATCTGGGATTAGCATTAGAAACAGGTAAGGATCTGAAATTCCCATTACCATTATCAGCCGCTGCCCATCAAATGTTCCTTGCCGCCAGTAACGAAGGTTTCGGCCAATGGGATGACAGCGCGGTGATCAAAACATTTAAAGGTATCACTTTGCCGGAGAAAAAGTAATGACCATTAAATTGGGCGTTATCGCCGATGACTTTACTGGCGCAACCGATATCGCTGGTTTTATGGTACAAAGCGGCTGGCAAGTCGTCCAGCTACTGGATACGCCTGATGAAAATACCGCCATTCCACAGAACATTGATGCTATTGTTATCAGCCTGAAAAGCCGTTCCTGCCCGATAGACGAAGCGGTAAATAACGCGGTGGAATCCTGCCGTTGGTTACGTCAGAAAGCCGGTTGTCAACAAATATTCTTCAAGTACTGCTCAACTTTTGACTCCACCAGTAAAGGCAATATTGGACCGGTCACCGATGCCCTGATGGATGAACTGAAAACAGACATCACGCTGATCTCTCCTGCCCTCCCGGTTAACGGGCGAACAGTTGTACATGGACATCTATTTGTTAATGGTCAACTACTTAATGAAAGTGGCATGCAGCACCATCCCGTAACACCCATGACAGATGCCAATCTGCTACGTCTAATGGAACAACAGGCTCAGGGGAAAGCAGATCTGGTGGATTTGGCATGTGTACACCAGGGAGAACAGGCAATCCGCGAACGAATAAATCATTTACAGCAACAAAACATACGTTACGCGGTAACAGACACTCTCTCCATGAATGACTTACTGCCTATTGCCAGAGCGGCATCAGAACTGAAATTAATCACTGGGGGTTCCGGCCTTGGCGCTGCCCTTGCCAGCACCGACACCGGTAAGCCATTGATGCCATGCCAACCAGCAGGGGCAACCCCACCCGCCGAGAATAGACGCACTGTGATCCTTTCTGGCAGTTGTTCCGTCATGACCAACAAACAAGTTGCCCTGTACCAGAAACTGGCCCCTGCTAAGGCCCTGAATATTGATTCATGCATCAAAGATCCACAATATGCCGAAAAACTAGTTGCGTGGATTATTCAGCAATCCCAAAACCATCTGGCACCCATGCTATACGCAACTCAACCCCCAGAAACATTACAGAAAATCCAACAACAATACGGTGCCGCCACTGCCAGTGAAGCAATAGAAAACACCTTCGCCAAGGTTGTAAAAAGCCTGTGTCAGCTCGGATTCAACACCTTTATTGTTGCAGGCGGCGAAACCGCCGGTAAGATAGTACAAAGTCTAGACATTCAACAATTTAGTATCGGTGCACCAATCGCCCCGGGCGTACCCTGGGTACACGATCGACAACACAACTATTGGCTGGCATTAAAATCAGGCAACTTCGGCAATATTGATTTCTTCCTGCATGTACAGGAGATGTTTCATGAGTGAACAAGCACTACGGATAGAATTAGTCGAATGGGCTCGCTCAATGTTCTACCGGGGTTATAGCAGCGGCGGCGCAGGTAACATCAGTGCCAAACTGGAAGATGGCGCGATCATCATCACACCGACCAACTCCAGTTTTGGCGACTTGCAAGCCAATCGCCTGAGTAAGCTGGATGCAGAAGGTAACTGGCTATCCGGTGACAAACCCACCAAAGAAGTTTCCATGCACTTGGCAATGTATCGCAACCGTCCCGAATGCCATGCGGTGGTCCATCTACATTCCCCTTGGTTAACCGCCCTTTCCTGCCTACCCAATCTGGATAAAAGTAACTGTCTGCCACCCATTACGCCCTACTATGTGATGCGAGTTGGAAAACTGCCCTTGGTCAAATACCTACCACCAGGAGATGAAAGAATCGGCGAGGAAATTGCGAAGCTGGCCGCAAAACACAACGCAATCCTCCTGTCCAACCACGGACCTGTTGTCGGCGGCAAAACTTTACGGCAAGCTTTTTTCAATGCAGAAGAATTGGAAGATACCGCACGGCTCTATTTAACATTACTGCCACATGGCTTCACCACATTAAATGAAGAGCAAGTACAAGAACTTGAAACTCGTTACCCCAAGAACTGAGTAAACAAACAAGGAATTCATCATGGCTAAATTTGCGGCAAACTTGAGCATGATGTTCAACGACGTACCTTTCACAGAACGTTTTGCCCGTGCAGCTAAAGCTGGATTTAAAGGCGTTGAATACCTGTTTCCTTATGAAGTGGCAGCGGAAGAACTGGCTGCCCTATTAAAACAGCATCAATTAACCCAAGTTCTGTTCAACATGCCCGCCGGAAACTGGGCCGCGGGAGAAAGGGGGATCGCCTCTATTCCTGGTCGTGAAAAAGAATTTGTCGAAGGTGTACAAACCGCGCTGAAATATGCACTGGCGCTGAACTGCAAGCAAGTTCATGCGATGGCGGGAAAACTGGATGCCCAATTTCTGATACAACAACGCGAGTGTTATATCAGCAACATTCAACATGCCGCTGATGTGATGGCAGAACATAACATCAACGTATTAATTGAACCGATTAATACTCGTGATATGCCAGGTTACTTTCTGACGACTCAACATCAGGCTGAAACATTACTTAAAGCCATTGACCGTCAAAATGTTTTTATCCAGCTAGATCTTTATCACTGCCAGATTATGGAAGGAGATTTGCTCCGCACCATTGAGCGTCTATGGGGTAAATTCAGTCACATCCAGATTGCCTCCGTACCCGAACGCCACGAACCCGATAGCGGAGAAGTAAACTATCCGTGGCTATTTAATAAACTAGATGAAATGGGCTATCAAGGGTGGTTTGGCTGTGAATATCACCCCGCTGGTCACACAGAAGATGGTCTGAATTGGTTGACCAAAGTACAGAAATAATCAGGAGAAAATATGCTTCCATCAGAGCGTAGAGACTTTATTTATCGTTACGTACATGAATATCAGACGATTTCCATCAGTGCACTGGTTAAACTGATGAATGTCTCACATATGACAGTACGGCGGGATATTCACACTCTGGAGGAGGAAGGAAAGGTCGTTAGCGTCAGTGGCGGCGTGCAACTTAGTGATGTTTTACGTCAGGAGTTGCCCTGGAATGAAAAAGCCCGGCTTAATCATCGTCATAAGCGGGAAATTGGTCACTATGCGGTATCGATGGTTGAAGATGGACAAGTGGTCTATCTTGACGCCGGCACCACCACGTTTGAAATTGCCAGGGTTCTGGCTGAGCGTTTTAACCTCACTATCATCACGAACGATTTTTCCATTACCCAATACCTGATGAACAAACCCCAATTAAATCTGTTCCATACCGGGGGACAGGTAGATAAGAGAAATCATTCCTGTGTTGGCCCTATCGCCGCTATGTTGCTTCGCAACTTAAATGTGGATATTGCCTTTATTAGCACCAGCTCATGGGATCTGGAGCATGGAGTCTCCACGCCGCATGAAGAAAAAGTTTTAGTCAAACAAACAGTATTGGAAATCGCCCGCCGACGTGTTTTGGTGTCTGATAGCAGTAAATATGGCAAATACGGCATGTTTCGCGTCTGCCCGCTTTCAAGTTTGGATGATATTGTCTGTGACAGCCAGCTTCCACCGAAAGTGCAGCAACAATTACGAGAACACAATCTGATATTGCATACCGTCAGCGTATAAGGATATACCCTATGGATTTCAAGATGCATCGCGACGGCAAGGGAGCGAATCCCCGGGAACATGGATAACTATGTGACCGGGGTGAGTGAGTGCAGCCAACAAAGAGCCAACTTGCAGGATAACGGGTATAAGAACCCTATATAACCAAAGCTATTAAACAAGGAGAGTCGCAATGAAAGTAATCATCACTGGTGGAGCCGGTTTTCTGGGTCAGCAACTAGCCAGCGCTTTACTAAACAACCATCAAACATTAAATTTCGACCAACTCATATTGACCGATATTCAATGTCCTGTATCACCGGTTAACGATCCCCGCGTCCAATGTCTGGCACTGGATTTAACTCAATCAGGAGCCGCGGAAAAGCTGATCGATGAAAACAGTGCGGTACTATTCCATCTCGCCGCCATTGTCAGTAGCCACGCTGAAAGCGATTTTGATCTCGGTTTGCAAGTTAACTTTGATGCTACTCGCAACTTATTAAACGTTGCACGGGTCAAAAATCCACAATTGAAATTTATTTTCACCAGCTCTTTGGCTGTATTTGGCGGAGAATTACCCGCAACCATTACCGAACAGTGTGCGGTTAATCCTCAATCATCCTATGGCGCACAGAAAGCCATGTGTGAATTGATGATTAACGACTACTCCCGCAAAGGATATGTCGATGGCCGAGTTCTCCGTCTACCGACAATCAGTATCCGTCCCGGGAAACCAAATAAAGCAGCCTCCTCTTTTGCCAGTGGTATCATCCGTGAACCTCTGCACGGAGAAAGCAGCATCTGCCCAGTTTCCCGCGATCTTACTTTATGGCTTTCCAGCCCTGAAACCGTGATCCGCAACTTTATCCATGCGGTTCAAATTCCGGCGGAAAAATTTGGTCTTTCCCGTACAGTTAATTTACCGGGTATGAGTATCACGGTTCAGGGCATGATTGACGCACTGGCAGAAGTTGCCGGGCAGAAAACAGTGGAACTCATCCGCTTCGAACCAGACGAAAACATTAACCGTATTGTTGCCAGTTGGCCGGGTCACTTCGATATCAGCCGTGGCTTATCATTGGGTTTCCATGCTGATAATACTTTCAGTGATGCAATCCGTGCTTTTATCATCAATAACCTGTCCCAAACTGGAGGCTAATTATGGAACACTACATTCCGGTCATTGGTCTGGGTGTAGCCGTATTTACGTTGATCTTTCTGGTGCTACGTACCCGTGTTCATGCTTTATTAGCAATGCTCATCGCAGCGGCGATCGCCGGGCTATCTGGTGGCTTAACCGCAGCAAATACCATTGATGTTATGACTAAAGGTTTTGGCTCCACACTAGGCAGTATCGGCATTGTTATCGGTCTGGGGGTCATGATGGGACGAGTGCTGGAAGTTTCCGGCGCCGCGGAACAGATAGCCTACAGCTTTATCAAATGGTTAGGTAAAAAACGCGAAGAGTGGGCATTAGCGATCACCGGCTATATTGTCAGTATTCCGATTTTTGTCGACTCAGCCTTTGTTATTCTCTACCCACTGGCAAAGGCACTCGCGAAAAAGGGAAAACGTCATCTTCTAACACTTGGCGTGGCGCTGGCCGGAGGATTGGTTGTTACCCACCACACTGTTCCGCCAACACCGGGGCCACTGGGGGTTGCCGGCATTTTTGGTGTAGATGTCGGCGCCATGATGTTAACCGGTATGGTTCTGGCAGTGCCTTGCGTTATTGGCATTGTATTTTATGCCAAATGGTTAGCAGTAAAATATCCTGAATTTCAACCCATTGATGAAGCAGAAGAAGCGCAAGATCTACAAACAATCCACCAACGCTACATGGAAGAAAAGGCGAACAAACCGCTACCGAGCCTATTTTTCTCCCTGTTGCCGATTATCGTTCCTATCGCTTTAATCTTCATTAAAGCCATTAATGGCCTGTTATTAAACACTGAAACTTTTACTGGACAAGAAAACAACTTCTATTTCCAAGCATTTGATTTCCTTGGCGCACCGGTTATTGCCTTAGCCATCAGTGTATTGTTGGCGGTTTATACCTTGATGCCAAAAGTCAATAAACATGAAGTGATTGATCGTCTGGAAGAAGGTTTACAGGCTGCCGGTATTATTTTGTTGGTGACAGGAGCGGGCGGCGCGTTAGGTGCGGTACTGCGTGAAAGTGGTACCGGCACCATTCTGGCGCAATATATAGCCAATCTCCCCCTAACACCGGTATTGATTCCATTTATCATTGCGACACTGGTTCGCTTAATTCAAGGTTCCGGCACTGTGGCAATGATTACCGCTGCTTCTATTTCCGCGCCAATTATTAGTCAAATTCCGGGGATCAACATGCTGGTTGCCGCACAAGCAGCAACAATGGGCTCGTTATTCTTCGGTTATTTTAATGACAGCCTATTCTGGGTCGTTAACCGTATGATGGGAATCAAAGATGCCAAACAACAGATGATAGTTTGGTCAATACCAACCACTATTGCATGGGCAATTGGCTTATGTGGCGTCATCATTCTGGATCTGGTGTTATAAACACCAAATCATTAGCTAAATTACCATTTAGCCTCTTTAAAAATAAGAGGCTAAATTAATACATTGATCATACTATAACCTATTATAAAATTTCATTTATCAATTATCGAGGCATCCATTTTCCAGTGCTTCTATTAGATCAAAGACCTAAGCCGATGGCTAAACCTTTGTCATTAATCCGATAAGGTTATTAAGATCCTACATGATGTTTACTGACTTCATTTTCTAGCGCTTGATTCACGAAAGCATTAACCGTCACATCTTCTTCAAGTGCTAGTTCTGCAATTTTTCTATGCAATTCTGGATTAACTCTAACATTAAAAATCCCTTTGTATGACACATCAGGATTCTTGTTTAATTCCTTGCAGTCTTGCAAATACAAATCAATTGAGATCTTAAATTCATTTTCCAATTCTACAATTGTTTTGGCTTCATAAGTCACTAAATCACGGATATATTCCAATTTACCAAAAAGAGTATTGTTTTCCAGATCAAATTCAATTGTACCTGAATAACCTTTATATTTTAAATATTTCATATCAACCCCACTTCTTTTAGAATCTGTTTCACCGCTTTTAATGTGCTACCTTTAATGTAATTTTCAGGATGAGGGCGGTGCATTAAAATTGTGTGAATCAATGATTGATTGAAGAATCGTACCTTTGAACCTTGCTTTTCTTGTTTCTCATAATTTAATAGACTTAATAACACAACAAGTTTAGACCATTCAAAAATTTTTTGGCTATTAAGAAACTTTTTTATCAGTTTCTCCGCTTTACTTATATATTCGTCCTTTTTCTCAAGGATGTAACTAATGATAGTTACATAAATCAAGTTTCTTGTGCAACAAAATGGCGTTAATATCATTCAATAAAATTGCAATATAATATTATATATTTAATATTTTTCTATTCTTCTTGACACTATTAATTTCAATAATATTTTTAATTACCAAAAATAAATCATGCATTTAATACAATCCAATTAAACAATAAGATTACCCACACTTGCTTGTTAATAATATTAAAATAACCTTACCCATATTGTAAAACCCCAAGTCACTCAATAACAAACATTTATTTAATTCGATTTTAAATAATAAAAACCCATTAACTATAAATGAGGTATAAATATGCACATAATTGTTATTCTGCCAGGCCGTATTGATATAGCATATGATGGAATTTTATCTCTATCATCATATTATACAAGGATTATATTATGAAAGAAAAATTGCTTTTCATTATGGCTTTTATCAGCACGCTCTCATTCTCATCGATGGCATATAGCGCCGAAGAAATAGAGATAATAAACGGTGAGCCTGCCGCATCGAATGAATTCCCATTCTATTCGGCACTTAATACAAAAGATGGAAACATTGAAGGGCATCATTGTGGCTCTATATTAATCAATAAACGTTGGGTTTTAACAGCAGCTCACTGTGTTGAAGATGATAATATTAAATCCACAATCTATGTAGGATTAGAAAGGTATAAACCGACACCAATATATAAAGATAAAGTTGATATTGATAAAATAATTATTCATCCAAACTGGTTTACATCGCCAGAGAATATTCAGCATAAAACGGGAACAAAAAAAGAAGCACGAAAACGAGGACAATATGATATAGCGCTAATCAAGCTCAACCGAGATACTCATAGTAACGCATTTGCAAAACTCAATGGAATAAACGAAAACATTGAACTACCCGTTGGTACAGAATTAACGGTTATTGGTTTTGGCAGGACGGAAAGCGTATTAACTCCAGATATATTAATGAAAACCAATGAACATATTCTTGATGATAAGAAATGTATCGAAGTTCCGCCAGGATATCCTGATACAAATTATGATCCCAAGATAAATA
Source organism: Photorhabdus aegyptia (assembly GCF_000612035.1). NCBI lineage: Bacteria > Pseudomonadati > Pseudomonadota > Gammaproteobacteria > Enterobacterales > Morganellaceae > Photorhabdus > Photorhabdus aegyptia. The sequence continues at coordinate 57,548 of NZ_JFGV01000014.1, forward strand.
TTTGTTCTGGCAATCCAAATGGCGGTGTCGGCGGCGGAGATTCAGGCGGGCCATTAATGGTTAGAACAAATAACAACGACTATTTGGTTTCTGGGTTAGTCTCTCGTTCACTGTTAAAGCCAGCAGAACAGTTTACTAAGGTCAGTTTTTTTAATAATTGGATTCTCAAAACCATGAAAAATAATTAATTCCTATTAAGCTAATCTTCACATAAAAAACCAATAATAAGTAAATAAAATGCCTGAGAAGTGAAATACTCAGGCATAAAAAAGATCTTATTTTATATTGGTGATTCCTGTGATTTTTTATATCGAGATAATGTTGATGAAAAATTACTTCCTGCACTTTGCACTTTTCCTGTAATAACATTGACCGGTGATGACAATATCCCCGAACAGTTATGACAAGCGTCAAAATCATCTCCAGCTTGTTTTGTTGTTAACCGCTGAGTAAAAATAGATGATTGCAACATATCCCGCATATATTCCCCTATTTTCCGACTTCCAACAGCTTTCCCTTCCCTTTCATCTTCTAAAGTCAATAAATTATTCAGTGCTTGTATCTCTGCATGCAAACCCGCAATACCCGCCATCGTCGGTAATATATATTGATTATTAATAATATGATTTCTGATCAAAGATTCTACTACAGGGTGCAAAGGATTTTCCTTACCATACATCTCTCTTATCCCTGAAATAAAGGCTTCAATATCAGTGATCTTATAAGCTTCGGCCTCGTCACTTTGTTGCATTTTCCATTCTTCTTTATCTTTTACTATTGATAATTTCGGACGTTTAATCAAGCTAATACCCGGGAATAATCTTCCATACGCTAAGTTTCTATCATTATCCTTAAAATTGACAAATTCATCGTCATAATCGCCATTATGCACATATCCTGCATGAGCAGCGAAATCTTGCAGAGATTTTTTTGAATAAATAAAATTTACACCAGAAACACCATCCTTTTTTAAACCCGGTTTAGAGAATTTACGCTGCTTTGCAGGTTTCAATTGCCCAAACTCTTGCGAAGCATTGAGAATTAATCGCGTTTTACTCTTAAAATCACCAAATTCAGGAGTCTGTTTCTTATAAGCTAACATAACTGCTTTTACATCAGGTAATTCCAAATGTAATGCGTCCAACAATCCTTCATTTGGAGCTTTACTTTTACCAAATTTAACTGTTTTTTCGCGAATATCATTCTTGAACATTTCTACGCTCTCTATAATGGCTGAACTTGTGATACCTGATATTATTTTATGCCAAACAACATTGCCATGTTTTTTTCGATCTACAAAATAAATCAATCAATTTCTGACAAATCAGATAGTAAAAAATATTGCTAAATTTAAATAAAAAAGCTATTAAAAAAATCTACGATATTATAGCAACCGTTTTTTGAATGAATTAATGACCTCAATAGTATTACCTTTCTTGCCGGGTGAAACAGTAGCATCTTCCGACAATACTTTGACATTCATCTTTCCTTTATCATCCCTAGCCAACAGCGCATAACTATAGCCAGCCCTAATAGCAGGTTTTTCAGGCTTCATTTCGTCATAGTTAAAAACGCCAACATTTTCTGCCGTATTATCAATCACAACGCCCGGTTTGCCCATATAGGTAATAACACTCTGATCATACTTTGCAAATATATTCACCAGATCGTTATTCTGTTCGCCAACCGTCATCGGCTCTCTGTCCGGTGAAAGGGCTTTATGGCTCTCATAAGTAGCAACAACACCCTGCCGACCTGTTTTCCATTCATTATTGATGCCGCGCGCGATAAATTTCGCTTATCCGCTCGATAAATAAAGCGACAATTGCGTTTCATCTATTGAAAAATTTTTACACAAAATGCACAGTACAGAATGAAATGCCTAACCAAATGAAAATGATTGGAATGCATTCAGCTATGATTTTAGCTGAACTTGAACCTACCTCTAATGTAAAGCTATCTTAGCCTTATAAACCTCTATCTTGAGACTAAGAAGTTATTAAGAAGCGCCTGACAAATTCACCTAACCGAACGAGAAGAATGAGAGTATAGATAGGAAAAACGTGAAGTCATTTTCGGAATTCAGCATATAAGTTAGCAATACGCAACGCGTAAAAATCGTTGGTCAAACTAAGGGAGCCGAAGCTCCGAAAATTGGGGAAATCGCTATAGCTGAAAAGGCCGACCTTATGACCTCATAAACCAGCCCCCCTCTCCAACCTGGAGCGGAACCTGTTTAGTTATATCTATCTGCGCAAAAGGAGCGCAGATAGCTCCAATTAAGTGTTAGCCGAGTAAAACGTGTATAGACACTGCATAACACGGAGTATAAAAAACAACTTTAGGGATATTAAACCCTAATTGTTCTACCACATAGTTAATATAGTTAACTATGTGAATCCCTCTTTAGCTACGCTATCTGATGAAACTAGCGTAGATAGAAAGTTATCAGCATATCGAGGAATATTTTCTTGGGATTCTTTTTATGAGAACACTTGGTTCTAATGATAACAAATGTGCTATATGAACAAATTCCACAACATCCAATCTTCTTTCACCATTCTCAACTTTCGCAATAAACGATTGAGGGCGATCTAGCGCTTGAGCTAAATTCTCTTGAGTGACCCCCTTTGCTATACGAGCCTCACGGAGTGCTTTGATAACTATTTGATATTCATCAGAGTAAATTGAAACCATATATTTAATCCTACTAAGCATTTAGGATTAAATATCAATCGATTGTTGATTTATACCAAAATGGGATTTTTTATTTTATAAGCTCCGATTGTTTTAACTTTTTAGGTTGTTTTTTGAACAATATTTTTTCTAAAATTAGCACATAATCGACAGATAGCAAGTGTGCTATATGCACAAATTCAACCACATCCAACCTTCTTTCACCATTTTCAATTTTAGCAATAAATGATTGAGGTCGATCTAAGGCTTGAGCCAAGCTTTTTTGAGTAATACCTTTTTCTATCCTAGCTTTACGAAGAGTGTTTATAACCAATTGATATTCATACGAATAAATCGATGCCATTTCTTTAACCTTGATTAATATCCCAAAATCGAATATCAACCATTTACTTAAATATCCCAAAATAGGATAATTTATTGCGTTTGTTATATGGAGATATAAAGGAAATGAATAAAAAAGATTGGCATACCGCCGACATTATCGCTGCCTTACGTAAGCTCGGCACTACCTTAGCAGCGGTATCACGTAAGGAGGGACTTAGCTCATCTACATTAGCTAATGCTCTATCACGACCTTGGCCTAAAGGAGAGTGGATTATTGCGAACAATCTCGGAGTACATCCCTCAGAAATTTGGCCAAGCCGATATTTTGACGAGAATGGACAACCTATTGAACGAGTTATCCGAAGTAATTCCTCTAGGTGACTAATTCTCAACTAAATGGTCTAAGTTCGGTATAATATCGAACCTAGGCCATATTAGCTGCTTAGATTGCCTAACTATTGGGGCCAGTTTATTGCAGCCCTTATTCTATTACTCTGGGTTTTTCGGGCCAATAAATATCTGGCGCTAAGCTAGCATCAACACGGTTCAGCAATACTCTATATTTTTTCAAAGCGGTCAACCGAGAATTTTCCTCATCACTCGCCATCCCCAAATCTACAGCATCTTGTAATGGAGCTATCTGTTTACTTACAGTGAACATAAGTTGCTGTTTCTTCTGTTCTGCTTGCTGCTGCTGTTCCCGTCTAAGCTTTATTTTATCACTCTCTGATATTATCCACTTTTCATTATCCCATTTGTGATAAACAGTCGGTGCTTGTTTTGTAAGAATTGGATAACCCTCTTTATCACTAACGATAGCAAAGCCGCGTGATTGACCGTCAAGTAATTCATTGTGTTTTTCTGCGGTTATTTCAACACATTCTTCATGAGCGTCACTATAAAAAGCGCCTTCTTTTCTGGAGAAATAAACCACTTATACCCCCCAAAATAATATATGAACAACTTTGCCTGGATTCTCATTGTTGTTGGGAGTGCCAGCTTGATATTCAAACGTCGATAACGTTGCATTACGTACTAATGTGTGACCCGTTGATGTATTGATACTCGACATGCTTGCAATATAGCCAAAAAACTTATTTTTAAAAGAAATTGGATAATTTACCTTTATCCATGATTGCTGACCTGATGGAACTTTAACCCATTGAATAATAATCCCCGTATCTCCACATTGCCACCAGCCATTTTCGGATTTTATGGCTTCATTTTGTAATGCAAGAGTACCACTTCTCTCAGGCGTTAATATATTGTAACGCCGCTGATTCTTGGGATCGTCAGAATAGATATGCAATAATTTCCCTTCAGAACCGTTAATTCCCAATATATATCCATCTTTCGATTTGAAACGCAATTTAGGAAAAGGAGTTTTACTATCAATCAATAAACTACCAACGGTTGCAGTTTTATCGCTAGAAATACGCAAGAAAGTATTATCGCTCTCAGATTTAGCATAACTTCCCACATCCCCGGCATTCAATGAAATATCAGATGACAACGCTTTTCCATTCACTTTACGAATGGATGGTACTCGGCTATTAGCGTTGTTATTTGCAGCTACAGCACTTTGATTCGCCGTATCCGTCAGTGATTGCACAAATGCTGTTGTTGCAATCTGAGTATTATTAGCGTTTTTAGCCGGTGTGGGGGCGGTTGGTGTTCCTGTGAAAATGGGACTGTCTTTCGGTGCATACTGAGTATGCGGATCTTGCACCTCAGAATGTTCCCTCAACTCATTCCCATTTTGTTCTAGTTTCTGTTTAAGATAGTTTGTGCGGTTGACCAACTGTTTAGCCTGCCGATTGGAAATACCATCAGGCCCACCTAACACGGGGTCTGAGGTTTCTATTTGATACACGCCCTCTGACCACTGTGGGGTTTCCGGCAAATTAGCCATTTTAACTGCTCCCATAATTGTAACTACCGTCATAACTGACAGTATTGTTGTAACGAATTGATACAGACTGATATTCCAAACTGGCAAGGTGGCAGCGTGCAGGCGCAAACGCTGCCAGTGTGGTACGCAGTAGCGAGGCTTGATCATTAGTGATAGGTTGCTGAAGTATGACGCGATAAACTGCCCAGGATGTTGAATCTCCATGAACATAATTACCGTTATGGCTGGCATGACCGTCATAATTGATTTGACCAGTGCCTTCAATTAAATCAACTTCACCAAACCCAAAACGACGGATAATTTCACGAATTGACCAAGGTGTACCTTTATACCGATGCAATTCTATAGCTGATTTGATTAACGTGCGGCGAGCATTGTCTGATTCGACAAGCTCCCAGCCATCGCCAAATAGGGAGAATTGATTTGCCAGCCAATGCAGCGTGCTGCTACCGACAGTATCAATGAGATAAACCATTAATTGGGTTAAATCGATATCATCAAAACGGGAGGCCAACTGACCTAATGCACGCATACTGATATCGGCTTCCAGTGGAGGTGGTAGATGTAACTTAACCATCAGCGACTCCAGTGACCACAACAGTGATACCGATACAGTTCGCCCATTCATTTTCATCTACAATCTGAAACGTGGGAGACTCCAGTACGACTTGATAGACGCCAGAAACAGACAATGTTGAGATGATTTGGCTGGGAACAATATCCTTTCCTAACGTTGTTGCTCGTTCAGCTACCCATGTTTGTATGGCTTGTTCTGCTGCCGATTGAATACCAGGTGCATTAACGCCACTGTACAAGGTCAGTTTCGCCTTGATGGTATAATCAACCTTCACGGGAGGTTTTGCATATACAGTGTCAGTCAACGGGCGGATTTTTTCATCAGAGCAAAAGCTTTTCACCAGCGTTAAAATGCTTTCATCAGGCAATCCCGTAGCTAATAGTGGAAACAGTTCAACAACGCCCGGAATGGGAGACATGACTGCGACATCAACAATATTGGGATGGGCACGCATGGCATGAAAACGATAAGCCTGACGACTGCCCGCATTAGTAAACGATTCAGGGGCCATTTTGATGCGTACACGTAGCCTCTCGTCACTTTCCTCTGCCGAGCCACCACTGCTCACTATTGTGTTGGTCACTTGCAGGTCAATGTCGTCGATTTCATCCAACAATGTACTAATTTGTGCTGGTTGCCAGCTATTCCCTGATAATCCAGTATCTGTACAAGTAGCTGTGACATTAACGAACCGTGTGCCGGCTTTCAGTACAGCATCTGTATTAGTAGCAAAAATAATACTGTCCGATGCATTAACACGAGTTCCAACTGGAATGAGTACATCTTGCTCTAATGCTTCATCAACACTAAATTGCAATATTGTATGCGCCGGTTGGGCGGATAGCCGATATACTCCGACCAATTCCCCTAAGTAGTCCAAAATGGGCGCACGGGCAAACTCGACCAAATTCTGCTTGGCGGCTTCCTGAACTTGCATTCTGGTTAGTGCTTCACGATATGCAAATAAATTGATCAGCAGGCGTTCTGCCTGTGCTGGGTACAAAGTCTTACCTACATCAGCTTCATATTTTGCGATCATTTCGGTTGTGATTTTTTCTACATCACGCTCGATAAAATCAGGTTCTGTCAGCGCCATAGCAACTCCGTAGATTGTGTAATGCCATCAACTGCTGTCCAATTCACACGCAGAGTCAGGTGCTCTGCCTCAACATTCGGTTTCACCGATAACAACTGGCAACGAGGTTCCCAACGTGTAATAGCATCAACAGATTCCCTGACAACGTGGGGAATCGCGCGGTCTATTGGGTAGTCCATATAAAGGTGCAAGTTACTGCCGAATTCTGGTCGATGTGGATCACTGCCACGTGGTGTACGTAGAATAATGAGTATTGCTTGGGCGATATCATCCAGCCCACAGGCAATTTTGCCTGAGTTCTGGAGAGCAGGTTGCCAAAAAACAGAATGTGAGTTCGTATTCATGGGGGACAGTATTATCCCCTGTAGGTATATCTAATATTAAAGGTGTTTAAAGAAATTCATGAAAATGATGATTCGAGTTACCACCTTCATCCATGATGCTGCCCGTTGCATGGATGTTGCCATTAACGCTAACATTGCCCTGAATGGTTGCAGCACCACTATTACCACCAGAACCCGACAGCCCATTTTGATAGGTTAATTGACCTTTCACTAACATATTTCCGGTTACGATTGTTTCCGGCGCATCAATAGTTGCCTGCTGTGCATAAATAACAACATTGGCTCCCACCGCGATCTTAATGTGCTGAATGCCGCCATTAATAGTCAGGGTGTGTAAAGTACGATCATAATAAAAAGCTGCATCATCTGCATAAGTCATACCACGGACGTCTTTATTGTTAGCTGACGGTTGATCAACACTAGAATAGACAGCACCTAAAATAACACCATCTTCACCATTCGCATCCAATAGCACTTCAACCTGTTCCCCAACATCGGGCAACCAATAGTCTTTGTTATTCTGGGTATTGCGCTGCAACACATTCAGCCAGTTAGTACGCATATTATCGCATTCAGGCAATCGCACGCGGGCACGAACAGTAGCAGGATCTACGGCACTAATCGTACCAACTTGACGAGTTACACTGCTCATTTGGATTCCTCCTCGATGATCGTGTCGGAAGAACCATCGGGCTTATATACAACCAATTTCTGAGTCTTATCTTTTTTATCTTTCTTGGATTTGCTTGATGTAACAGGGCCACGAGCAACTTCAAGTTCGGTTATATATCCGCTATTACGATCAAAAGAGTGGTGAGCTGAAGTAATTAACCATTGTCCAGATAACTTGCCAAATTCAATCAACTCAATTTTATTTCCGGCGGTTAACTGAGGGGCTCCCATCAATGAAAGTGAGCCGTTCTGCTGGTACTCATTATGTAAATCCAGTGCTGACTTAGCCTTTATTTCAGCGCTATCCTTGTTAGCAGCCCGGCTGTTTACTTTTAAGGTGTCTGCGCTGGTTTCTTTACCGCTATTCTTATCTTTTGGATTGGACTGACTACTTGTACTGGTCGTGCCATCAGCTTCATAGACAATCAACTTTTTATCATCAGCCTTTTGGTGCTTCACTTTGGCTTTTTTATAGACTTTATTAATCGTGTCCCGTAGTGAAAATTGGGCAACATCACGAGGGTGTAATTTTTTTATGGGTTCTTGGCTGCGCAAAGTGGCTAAGTGGGAGAAAATTAGCTGTTCACTGACAACTTTAACGGCATAACCATATTCACTGGCCAGTCGTTTCAGGAACGCCACATCGGTTTCAGAATATTGCGTCACCCTGTCAATCTTGATGATTTCGATACTGCCGATCAGCTTTAACTGATGTTTCTTAGCGATGCGGTTAGCAATAGCGGCCAGAGTTGTATTCTCAAATCCACGGTTAGATTTGGTACGCAATGCCGTATTGATAGACGTTGCTATACCTCGGACAGATACAATAGAAGGAGGGATGTTGACTTCAATTTCATCAATATAGAATGAGCCACAATTCAGTAACCGTTCGCCGAAATAGCCCAACTTCAATGTCAACGTATCACCTTTGCCTGGATACCATTTATCTAGCCAGCGACCATCAGTATCATCCAACTCTACCTCTATTTCATCAGATTCGCTTTTGATGTTGTCGGTATAGCTGACACGAGTGACATAAGGAGTGATGTCATTTGTGATATCTTTTTGCAAATATCGTAACGTGAATGTCGGACTTAAAACCTCAGAGACACCCGTTATAGATGGTGTTTGCTTGGAATCAATTATCTTAGCCACGGTGGTGTATCCTCTGCAATTACTACATCGTCAGCGTCAATGATGGGGATCAACAATACGATCCCAGATGGCAATACAGGTGTAACTGCAACGTGCGGATTAGCAGCAATTATGCGAGCGTAACCTAAAGGGTCACCATAATAATGGTGAGCCAATAAATCCCACCTATCGCCATCTCTTGTAATGTATTCAAGAAACATGATCAAAGCGCCCTTGTGGTAATTTGCGCGGCCATCTTACTGAGCGCGGGTGATATTGATGTAAATGTTGAACTTGCTGATTCAAGTTGAGTTGATACAGAATCCAATGCAGCAGAGATATTACTGTTATCTGCACGGCTTAATGACGATTGAGCATTGTTAACAAATGTTACTGCTTGCCCCGTTGCTCTGGTCAATTGAATTGCATCTGGCAATGAGTCACCGAGTGATTGAAAAGCCGGATAGCTTTTCCCTAATGGCCCAGCAATATTGTTAAGTCCGGTAAGAAGACCTGGTACGCGGGTTAACGCTATGGCCGGGTTGTCTTTCATCTTCTGTGCAATACGTACCGCACTGATCGTCGTTTGCAGTGCTGATTGTGCTTGTTTGGCATAATTCACTCCATCCCTGACTTTTTTAGCCATACCTGATGGTTTCGGTATTGCATTAGACAACGCCTTTGTATTCGGGACATGAGATTTAATGGCAGGCGGTTTCAGTGGTTTTTTAGGATCACCGATATATTCACGTAATGTCACCGAGGCATTGAGGGCAAATATATTACCTACTGAATCCGTTTGTTCACTGGAGGCTGTCACATCAGTAATAACAAACCAGCCACGGTAATCACCATTTCCGAATATTAGCGCAAGTGCTTGATGTTTCCGCATTGCTTCACGCAGCCGATTCAATTCAATATCCGGCGTACAATAATGTTGATGAAAGACCAAACTAATTTGAATTTCATCCAGTTTCTCACCTACAAACTGCAAGCCGGGCTTACCTTGAATTCGGGCATGTTCGGCATAATCAACACCAAACGTTACATCAAAACCATCCCAATATGTGATTAGCTCAAATTCAATATCACCTAATACAGCAAACATTATCCGTACCTCCGGCGTTCTCTCTGAATAACAATACGCTCCAGCAGTTTTTCTAATTCACGCATACTCAGGTTTAAGGCTTGACTAATATCGGGTATAGCCGTTTGTTGTTTATCACCAATGTATATTTGCGGGGCGAAAGAGATAGAAAAACCATTATTGCTGTTACTGGCATCTTTATAACCTGTTTGTTTAATTGGATTGCCCGACATCATCTCAGGAGGTGAGATTTGTGGGACATCAGGGGTCATTCCCTCAGCTAGACGCTGAGTGGCACGAGCAGCCAACGGCATAGTACGCTCAATACCAACAACCGTACCTTGCACAATATTATCGCCAAACCCCATAAATACCCGACTGGGAGATTGAATCCCTAATGCTTCTTTAAACCAGCTAGAAACTTTGCCACCAAAGTTTTTAATGGTGTCCTTAGCCGTGGTCAGCATATTAGAAATACCATTAACCAATCCATTAACGATATTTTTACCAAAGTCAGTAAAATTATCGGGCATATCAATGCCAAACCATTTCATAACGTCAGCGAATGTTTTATAGAACAATCCCAATGGCGACCAATTTAAAATTAATTTACTGACCTCAAATATTCCGCCATCAAACGCATTAGTAATGTCATTCCATCGAGCTGTAAACCAACCTTTGACGTTAGACCAAATATTTTTGATTCCCTGCCATCCCATTTGGAAAGCGAATTTTACTAAGACCCAAAGTCGTTTAAAGAAATTACTGATGGGCTTCCAATAGCGATAGATAAGATAAGCAGCCACTGCAATACCAGTGATGATCAATCCGATAGGATTCATTAATAATGCGCGTCCAATCCACAAAATAGCTCTGCCAGCTAACATTAAGCCCTTATAGAGAGCACTACCGAGGATTCTACCCAACCAGAGAGCTGCTCCGGCTATTTTTCCCAAGATGTTTGCAACGACACCAAATCTGCCGCCACTGCCGATAGCCATTCGAAACAGTAACCACCGTGTGCGCATTAACATTGCGCCTTTCCAGATATCAGTTATAGGAGAAAGCAAAATATTAAGACCTAATCTGACACCGATTGAAGCTGCTTTGAATGCCAAGAACCCGCCGACCAACGTGACAACATTGCTGATAAGTTCAGGATTAGCGGCCAGCCATTTTCCGGTCTTATCCATTAATGGAATAAAGGTTTCGGCTAACTGTATTAATGCTGGACGCAGCGACTGACCAATGCTAATAGCCGAATCATTAAACTCAATTTGAGTACGCCGCCACTGTGCTTCTAAGGTATCGTTCTGTTTATCAAAATCGGTATCAACAGATTTTTGTGCCGAATCAGTCCCCATGCCTGTTTTGATACGCTGATAATCTCCCCAACGTTGCCGCATGGCTAAGAGATGGTTAACTGTCTGTACGTCGGTGAAAATAGAGGATAGCCCGAAGGATTCCATGAGCATACGCTGTGCATCTTCATCACCTCTGGCTCCCGCTTTTTTCCACTCTTTCATGAGATCAGCGCCTTTACTCTTGATAAAGCGGTCTGCGATCATGATTGAGGCTTCATATTGTGAGTACCCCGAAGAAACATATCTGCTCATTGAGGTTTGATAATCGACGTCAGCTTCAGCGTATCTTTTGGCAATATCACCACGTCCCATTGAAGCTAGCCAGTTCCTCATATTGGTAGCTGCTTCACCTTCCGTTCCTGCGCCTTCACGGCCAACTTCCAAGCTGGCTATAATCTGTGAAACTGCCTCCTGACCATATATTCCCTTACCAGCAAATTGCTGCGCCATTTCTGGAAAGTATTGGGCGAGATCTTTTAATTCAAAACGACCCGATTTAGCACCGAAAACGGCTCGGTTAAAGGCTTCCTTGAGCGCTTGATCGCCTTCAATTTTCAGGGACTCAAAGGACAGAGCCATTTTGGCTAAGTCATTAATATTAGCTTTGGATGCCGTGGCGACGTGGCCCAATAATTCACTCATATCGGTCGATTTCATGGGAGATTTTCCGGCGGCAACCAATGTACCAATACCTTCCAGCAGAGTTTCTTGTAATTGGTTTGTTTGCTTGGCGTTCTGGCGCAAGATGATTCCGATTTTTTGCTCTTCTTTCGGAGACAAATTGCCCGTGACAGCTATATCCCTTAATCCTGATTCAAAAGAGGCATACTTTGTTACGGACTGAACAACGGGAGAGGATATCGTGCGAGTTAATGCATAGGTTTCGGCTCCCTGTGCATATAGCGCCATACGATTCGCTTTGGCTGCATCACTCATACTAGCCGCAGACTGTAAGCGCTGTTGCTGGCGGTTCAACTGTTCCAGTGTTCGACTGATGCGTTGTAGATCCGCATTCAAACGCTGGGCACTACGGGAACCAAGTTGACCGTAACGTTCAACAGCACGGTTCAGTGCCTGCTGTCGGTTCTCCAGTTGGCGAGTCGTTTCTCCCAGTGTTCCTAGAGTACGGCGTGTACCAGACATGGCAGAACTGAACGCACTACTAATGGCTCCACCAATAATGACACCAATGGAAAATTCTGTTGACACGAATTAACTGCCTCCATTCTCGCGTTTGATTTGAGTGTTGGCCTCATTCAACCAACATTCAAATTCATCCAGCGCCAGATTATCAATCTCGCTCGGCTGGAACCGGAACCATCGTGCCAACATCGCCGATGCTTGCCACACTGTTTTTATTTCCCTGATCCAATCCGATAACTTGCTGAAATCGTTTCTGTAGTGCCAGATAATCAGCGACATCCATCTGTTCGATATCTTCTGGTAACAATCCTGTCGAACGTGCTATCAAAATATCATCCCAGTCAGTAGGATTTTCGCTGGCTCGCCGGGCAGCCTTGATATCTTTAACTTTCAAACGTGATAACTGAAGCTCTTCAATGCGAATGCCAGCAGCTGTGGTATAGGGAAATTGAAGATGGTAAGTCGTGGTTGACATGATGATACTCCTCTGTAAGTTTCATTCAGTATCATTCATGTATGGAAACGGAAATATTAAAGGGGATTAAAGAAGAAAGGGGCTGATGCCCCTGTCATTAGTGAGTGCGAAAGCCTCTACAGTTACGGAAAAAGTCTATCAGATATTCTTTCCCTTTCGCTGCACCGATATCGGAAAACCAACCTTCCGGAGGAGTCCACTTATCAATCAAGTCGGCAAGCTTTCTGGCTTTGGAGCGAGTGCAGTCATGATTTAGTTTAACCTCCAATATTGATGCGATAATCGGTCAGTTGATCAATGCCGCCAACACGGAAGATATTGGCCAGATAATCCAGTTCTAACAGCTCCTCACCATCCAGTACCTGCTTAATATAGGTACTGGTAAAGCTACTGGAAAAATCAGCATTTTCATGTTGCTTAAATGTGCCCAGCGGATTCTTCTTAAATAAAATGGTCAGATATGTCACCAATGGCACTTCATCAATGCGCCCCTGTGAACTGAATTTCTGGACGCTGGAACGGCACTGCAATGCCAGAGATTTATAGGGATTGGCAGCAGATAACATGGCGTCACGGTAGAAACTGTTCCACTTGATCTCGCCTTCCAGTTTATCGAAGCCTGCCGGTAGCTCCACTTTGCCGACCATCCCCAGCGCCTTATGCTCCTGCATGGTCATGGAAACGTCTGGCAGTTTCACTTCTTCAGCACGTCCCAACAGGTTATTACCGTCAATATAAATATTGGCGTTGGTGATGCGGTTAATCTCTATTTTTCCGGCCATTAATTATTTCCCTTTAAGTTCAGCAAATATTCAGAGGTAATTTCGGTCTCAAATGTCAGCCGTTCCAGTGGTGGTGGCGGTGTGTACTTATAACTGAGTAACAGATGACCTGATGCCAGCTCCGTTTCTTCGTTATGGGTCGGATCAAACCAGCATTTGAATCCCAACAAAGCGCCATCAGCAATCAATTTACGACCATAGGCATTCACAGATTCTGTCAGGGCATCTATCAGCGCTGGCGTGATCGGCATATCGATATATTGCTGACTGAAGTAACGCAGGGATTCATTAATCACGTCGCCCGTTCTGCGCACGTTCTCGAAGTTACGCATGTGTGTCACAGTTGGCCACGCGGCGGTACGGTTGCCCCATAAGCGCAAACCAGAGCCATAATTATTGAACACTGTAGTAATCCCTTGTTCATTGAGCTGGTTCACTTCACTTTGTGGATCGTCAATTATAGCGGATAGCTGACGCTCAATACCTGTGATCCCCATAATTTCTTGATTGGAGGATGACCACCAAAAACCTTTGTCTGCATCAATCTTGGCACGCAGCCCTGCTGCACGAGATGACAAGGGTTCCAAGCGCTCGCTATTGCTTTCCGCATCATAGACTTTGACGTGTGGGTAACACAGCCGGACACGATCAGAACTGGTATTAAAATTGATTGTGCCAGACGGGCCGCGGCCACTGATAGCCTGAACAAAAGTGGTACCTATCGGGGCATCAATATAAGTCATAGCACCCAATTTAGTTGCAAGGGCAATCAGTTCTGTTGTCACACTTAGCTGGGTACAGTAGACAGGAGCCAGCAAAATCTTGGCAAAGAACCCATACAGGTTATAAGTATCATTCAGCAACTTCATACCTGTACGATTACCCGCTGCACTGATGCTGCCAATAATGTCAGCAGGCGTCACTAATGTAGGGTCGGCAAAGTCATAGCTGGCAATCACGGTTGCGCCCGCAGCAATATTTTTACCGATATTCTTGAGGCTGCCTGTTTGAGCATCCAAAGAATAATCTTGCCCTTCTACATAAGGTGCACTACCAGAGGTGGCTTTTAGTAAGATATTACTGACCACGGGATTAGCCAATTTCGCTGTTCCTGTGGTTTTATCAAAGCTAATGCTTTCACTGGCAACATTAGCTTTATGCACCTCAGGATCAAGAACGTTAATGACCAGCACAGTTCCCGCACCATGATCATAAATAGCATCCAGTGCTTGTGGGATGGTAAAACCATTCATTTGAGTACCAAATTGAGCTGCATCTTTTTCTGACAGACAAAGTGTCACTGCATTTACTGGCCCTATCGGCGCAGTACCAATTAAGCCGATCACGGCGGATTTCACTGTCTTGACAGGACGTGAGCCTTTTTCGATTTCGATAGTTTCGACGCCATGCAAATAATTAACGGCCATCAGTGGCCTCCTCAAGCTTTTCTTTTTTCTTCAGGAGATTTTTTTGCTGTTCTGACAGTGGATGAAGATATCTCAGCGCGATCAATGTCTTCACATAATCATGCTGCTCTGGTAAATCAACAGTTTTTTCTGACCAGAGCAAAACTTCAGTGCCATCAGCTAAAGTGACGCCGCTTGCTGGGCCTGTATAGAGGTATTTCATTGTTCAGTTCCCTCATAATTTATTTGGGCTAACGGCGAACCATCCGATAACTCACAGTCTTCGATAAATACACTTTCAGTCGCAAAATCCAGCGTGTATTGCCACAAGCCAGCTGTCTCACCGAGAAATGTATCCCGTACCAGCCAACATTTTCGTTGGCAGTTCGGTGGTTGGAATCCGCCGAGAACCCGGCGTACATCATCTAATGTCGCAACGGCACCGTGACGTCCATTAAGCTGACGAAAAACAACGGTGGCATTGAGCATGACAATTTGTGTCTGCAATACCGCTCCAACATCTTCAGGCTTGTCGAAGCGAGAACCGGGATAGCTGATTAAAATAGCTCCCACCGGATGGTTCAGTCTGAATTCAGTTGGCCTTTCAGGGAAATACTCCACCTGTAAGCCAGGTAGTTTTTCTCTTAGCCTCGTGACAATGGCATCAATGATCGGCGAAACATCCATCAGTATTTCTCCAACATTCCTTTACTCCCCCCAAAGGTGGGACGACGCGCCCGAACACGAAACTCCCCCGGTTCAGGGGCATCTTTTCCTGTGGAAAGCAGGCCCAGTGTTAGTTTGGCATCTCGGATGTCAGCCAGTTGGCGCAAAACAATTTTGTAATCATCTATCACGGCTTCAGGAATCGAACCCTCTGGACGGCGGGCATACAGCCGATAGCGTGTTAACGTAATGGCGGCATCACGTAATACCGAGGGAACCTCCACCAACGGCAGGATATAGCGCCCACGTAAATGAGCGTCGATGAGTTCATCGGCATAGCGGATGGCACTGTTAACCACAGGCTCATTGATAGTCTGAGCATTAGGTTCTTCGTTAGACAGCCATATCAATGATTGCGTTGGTATCTGCTCTTGCAAGCCTTTCAATGAGCAATACATGTCATATGCCACGTAAGATGCGAATGATATTACCTGCCGCTGTGGCATCATCCAGCGCAAACCCGACAGATGTTCCGGCAGCATTTTCAGCCGAACTCAGTGGTACTACACAGGCATCCTTATCCGACTGTACGACTTGCCCACGGGTTATTGGCCCACCAGCTTCAACAGCAATAATGCCCAATACATTAACTGGAACGACATCTCCAGCCTTCGCATCCACCTCTGCTATACCAAGTGCAACGGCTCCAGCCTGACACGGTGCATTATCAGTACTAACTAAACGATGCTGGATGATGTTCGCACTGGCGATAATTGTTGTCGTCAATACGGATTGTTGTGTTACTGCCATGATGATGTCTCCCTTACTTCACAATATTGGTAATCAGATAGCCGGCATCACCGCCAACAACCGCAACTTTATAAATATCGGTGTAACGGCAGTAATTCACCTTGCCGCCAACGCCCGGATATTTATCCGCTACAGGCATTCCTTTGCGGCGGAACGTATAGCCAAAGGAGGGTTCATGCTCATCAGCACTTTCTGCTCCTGCCTGCGGAGGTGATACGTAATGCAACATCAAATTATCAGCCCAGATATCAACGGGATTTTCTTTAATGCTTGGAGTAGAAACAGGTTCACCAACGACAACGTTTTGGATTTGGAAAAGGTCTTTGAGTATTTCTATTGTGATACGTTTACGTTCGTTAGCTCCAATAGCTGCCTGAATTTCAGGATGAAATTTTAACAGTGACATCACGCTAGCCCCCATTGTCATGAGGTTTGGACGTACACCAATGGCAGTACGAACAGCATCAATTCCAGCTTCAATGACTTTGATTGGATTACCTTTGCCACCAGCCCAACGTTCATTAGCTGTCAGACTCTTCACCGAGTCACTAAGATAAACTTCAGGGTCTTGTGCCAATCGAGCTGCATACAGTTCACGCTTGAGATTCACGCCATTGGTGGAGCGACGGATTGCTTTTGCTTCTTCATTAAATAAAGATTCTGATTTCTCGCGATAATCAACAGGTGCAGCTAGATCATGTTCGTTGAGCACGATATCTAACGAAGAGCCTTTCTCACGGATCAAAACGTTACTGTTGGCACCAACAGCACGCGCGGTGTCATATTCCACAAAGGCACTTTTGCCAAATGTCGGCACACTAGCACCTTCTTTCTCCATTTCGACGACGGGGAAAAGATGTTCGCCGATGAATGCCGCATTTTTATAACCACGTGCAACACTGGTTAGCACAGGATCAACAATACGTTTGCCTTTCAAATAATCAGACATTTATTTCTCCTCAATAGTTACGTCCGTAGTATTACAGGCAGCGGGTAACGGCTACGTCGTAACTGATACCTTCTTTCTTCGCCAGAGCGACAGCTTTTTGATGCAACGCCAGACGTTCAGGATCTGCATCAGAAAACTCAGCAATATCTGATGATGTGTTTTGGTCAACCCGGTCTTTTGTTGCATGTTCACCAAAATCAATAACAGGCTGGGTAGAACTCAGCAGATCTTTAAACGCAGTAGCCAATGGTTTTTTCACATCACCTTCAGCAAACTCGACAGGGGAATCTCCTTGGGTTACAGCGTCCAGCAAGGCGACCACGACAGATTGAGCAGCTGGCGCCAATTTGCCGTCTGCGATCAGCTTTTCGGCAAATGCCATGTTTCCGGCATGTTGCTCAGTTTGCTTGCGCTTTGCGTCGGCAGCATCACGGGCAACAAGCTGTTCTTTCAGGCGAGTGTTTTCATCTTTGAGCGCCTTTTTTTCTTCATTCGTCACGATGTTTTCCTCATGTTGATGTGTGTTATTGGGTTCATGAAAGGCAGGTGCAGGCTGAATCGTGCTATAAGCTTCTTCACGTAATGAATCTACCTGCCAAGAAGGAAGCGCTTTGTCTGCTTCGTCCATACCGAATTTACTAATCAAAAATTCTCGCAAATGCCCCAAAAGTGAGGCATTGGTGATATCACTCCAATCAGAGAACTCGACGAGACCATATTCTTGTTCACTGAATTCAACCTGTTTCAATCCTTTAATGGCGGGTGGCTTCGCCCCCAAAAAGCCGACATGACGCAAATAGAGCACGCCGGGTTTAGGGTTGTTTGGGGAATCAGGTAAATAGAAAGAAGCAGAAATTTTTTTATAGCGGCCTGCATCGACCAGTTCAGCGAACCGAACATCAACCTGTTGAGGCTCCGCAATTAAGTCATCACCGGAAGACGTTAGCGATTTAACCCAACCATAGGCGGGCAAATTGTCTTTTGGATGCCCAATCACAATCGGTGCTTCATGCAACGATGAGTCATAAGCTTTTGCACAAGCTTGCAAATCTGCGGGGCTGAACGGCAATTGTTTGCCATTCATATCGGTATGTGTACCGGATTTGAAAATGTGAAGTGACTTCATTTCACCGCCTCTATTACGTTAATAGAGGCAGTTTCCCCATAATCAGAAAAAACTACTTTTAATCTGCTTTAGAAAAGACTTCGGAAGGAAATAAAAAAGTGGAGAACTGTATGCAATTAGATACCGAAAATTTGAGTCTGTAAACGCTTTATAAAGTTTTTTGTGGATGACAATGATAAATCACCCGCATAGTGAGGCAACGTTTAACGGTGTGCCGCTGATTCAAGATGTCGCTGAATGGTACTTAATACAGCTCTTTCTGCTTCTGGTGATAATTCGCCTTGTTCTGTTACGGGCAGATAAGGCCGGGCTGGTAACAATACAGATTGATCGCGGCCAGCTTTACCTCCCAATTGATGAATACGCCCGTAGACTAAGTTTGTACCGACAATTGCCGTGTGAGCATCATATCGGGTACTGACTGAACGCATCAAACGAGCAGTTTTTTGCAGTGTCTGACCACCACGTTCTTTTGCCGCCACTGAGGGTATCCATGCCGGGCGTCCTTCGGCTTCAAAGTTAAAAGCGGTTTCTGCTGACAATGTTCCAGCAATTTTACGCATGGCAAGTGTCAGATCATTAGTAGCCAATTCTAATGCCCGCAGTCCACGTCTTAGGTCTCCATCATTAATGGTGATAGTGATATTACTCATTCTGTCCTCTCAGTTCGCGGCGGGCCAGTCCAGATAGCTCCCCCTGATATCTGGCCAAATCGGGACGATATGCTGCCCCCGGCGAATATGACCAACCTACATCAGTCGCCACTTTTGTTATGCCGGTGTTGAATGTAACAACGGGCTGCATCTCACCTGTTTTTTGTGAAACCAATTTCAACTCCCAGCCCATTGCTTTACCTGAATGCATAACTTTTATCCCTCTGGCACGAACATCATCATGACTGAGGGCAATCACACTGCAACGGCAACGCCAACCATTAGGAGGGTAGAAGGCTTGCCAAAATGGGTCGTCAGAGCGAAATACCAAACCATGCAATGCGAGATGGCTCTTGC
The DNA here is from genome assembly GCF_000612035.1 of Photorhabdus aegyptia. NCBI lineage: Bacteria > Pseudomonadati > Pseudomonadota > Gammaproteobacteria > Enterobacterales > Morganellaceae > Photorhabdus > Photorhabdus aegyptia. The sequence goes on from NZ_JFGV01000014.1 coordinate 77,122, forward strand.
GTGTATGGTTATCGTTGATCCCTGTATACATCCAGTACGGTCGGTCATCAATATTTTCCATTTGTTCGGCCCAACGGCCTGCACTGTACAGCACCGACATGTTGGTACGAAAGATAGTCTCAAGGCGCCACGGGCTACCTTGCTGAACAGTGACACGTTCCCCTGTAACGGGGTCATCGGTTTCTTTCGTTCCCCACCACCCCTTACGTTTTAATGTTGGCTCCAGTTCCTGACGAAACCAACGATCAGTTTTGCCTTCATCTAGTGCCTGTTGTAGCGCCTGGCGAATATCTTCCAGAATATCCAGACGCGTGACTTTCGCCACCGTGAATGCACGGGCATGAGTCTCTTGCCAAAGTTCTTCCCAATCCCACGTTATCTTGTAGCCCTTAGATTGCAGATAACCAATGGCTCGTTTGGGAGGTAATGTCATGCAATACGCCAGTTCAGGCGTGGTTATACTCATGCAAGCGCCCCCAGATGTTAGACACAAACAAAACCCGTGCTAGCCGCTCTTGCAAACCATCTGCGTCCATTTGTGGATAAAGCTCAGCTAACTCTCCTATAAGATCGCTGGGATTAACACCGTTTTGAATACGATGGAACAAAGGAAGCAGCAGAGATTCCAATGATTCATTCAATGATCCTTCATTCATCAAAATATCCAGTGCTTCATCTAAGGTGTCTTGTGCTGCTAAATCTGCGTGAACAGCTTCAGAGAACGCCGGTGGGAGTGATGGAATAGGCGTGGTTGACAAGGTTGTTTCATCAATATCCCCATCCTGCAATTGATATTCGCGTTTCCAGTATTGCGGAGTAAATCTGACACCAGCCTGACTCAACTTAACATCACGATTAGCCTGTGTTTCATCTACCGATTGCTGTTCCCAAAGACGATAGACTGGACATTCAACGTTACCGAAATTCAGTTCTACAACCCAGCGTATAGCCTGATTGATGGCACTGGTGATAACGTCAGCATCAGCATCACGAATATCATCCGTTACCTCCAATCCCGCTTGTGCAGAGGCTTTATTGCTGTTTGCTTCGGTTGTTTGGTTTTGTCCCAATAACGCAATAGAGATCTCACTGCGAGCAACGGTAATTAAGTTCTGGTAAATATCACTGCTGTCTGATTTACCTGCTGCCTCTTTAATCTCAACGGAGGAATCATCAGGAATGGCGGCGACTGCATCATCAATCATCGCTTCCATCGAATCCAATAACAGATCAATTTCACTTTGTGGCGTACCTCGTGGATGCTTTCCAATCACCCACGGTGAACCATACTTCTCAGCAAAGCGCACCCAAAACTTCATGCCGCCTTTCTTAAAGGTGACGGGCCAGAAGCACATGGATAAATCTGGAAATCCATAAGGGTTGTCATAAGTAGCATCTTGACGTGGTGTTACAAATTTATAAAGAGGAACCCGTTCTCCTTCAACGCCTGCATCACGGGCACGAAAACGCAGTTGGTTATCACGGTCATAGTGGAACCAGTCAGGCGGTTTGCTAACAATATCCGTCACTGACCATGATTGATTCTGGTTCCACATCAATTCACAAGGCTGATAGCCGTATAGAACAGCGTCATGCATTTCGCCAATGATACGTGACATATCCAAGTCCGCGAGCATGTCACGGATAAAGTTAAAGACTCGCACAGGGGCATTACTACGTTCTACACCACGCTCCAGTGCTTTCACTCCGGCCTTGCGGCGGCGAATACATCCACCAACTAAAGGATCAGTACGTAATTCACGATAGACACGAATATCCCGCCCTTGGGCTTTGAGAATAGTATCAGGGTTAGGTAGATATGTGCCCAGACTGTAGAAGTCAATGGAACGGCTACGCGATGCAATTTGTTCAGTGAATGACTGCTTTGATTCGGAAAAGTTAATAAATTCTGTTGGTGAAACCCAGATACCACGAGCCATTAGTATCCCTCCAGCATACGTGCAGACTGACGGCGTCGGCGGGAATTTGCCTTCACCGGACCTTTGTTAATTTCACGGCTGGCGAAGTACGCTAGGGCAAGGGCTATCGCTGCATCACCGTGGCGCTTGCCGCCGTCCGCTTTTGCTTTTGAGCGCTGATCAGGTACACGGGGAACACCGTTAATGACCTGTACTGCTCTCAGGTCATCCAAAGTGTCTTCATCCTTTGGTAGAGCCTCCAGATTGCCGTCTTCCAGCGCAGCCTTCACCGGGGGCATATTGTCACGGTACCAACCTTCGGTGAGCATGACTTGCTGCACACGGCTGACGCCATATTTTTGCACGGCATATTCGGCCAGATAAGCACCGTTACCACGGGCATCAAAGGCTGCACCCAGCAGATTAGGAAGTCCATCCATTAGATACCAAGTGATTTGCTCCTGTTGTTTAAATGGCACGTTGCGCAGCTCCAGCACAAACGGCACTCTGCGTACCAGATTTTTTTGTTGCAGCAATGGATAATCCACGGACAAATCACCACTGCGGCCAAAATCGCGTCCCAGAAACGAACGAGCATCAGAAGGCAATGCATCTAACAACGGTTTCAGATTGGCTTTTAGCCACTCTTCGGTATCTGTGCGGCGTATTTCATCGGATTTAAGCTCATATCCTTTCGGGCAAGTCAGTCGCAGCAGTGGCGTATCGGGAGACATCCGAGATTCAATCAGAGCGCGGGACAACCATGCTCCACCACCATTAGCAGGAATACAGTCCAATTCTTCTGATGCTCCAGCTCCGTAGAACTTGTACACCGACATCATCCACTGTTGTTCAACCTCTTGTGACCATTCACGTCCGGTACGTAAGCAGACACGGTGAAATAGTCCTTCAGCCACAGCTTCCTTAAAGGTAATACGGTGGATAACGCCGTCCCTGCGTCCTGCCCGGATATCGTTCAGCAACTCATTAAACAAGTTGCTATCCCCGTTATGGGTGGAGATCACTCGCACTTTACCGCCCCAGATAAGCATGGCTAGCGCCGCTTTCAGTAATTCATCGAGCTGTTCGTGGAAAGCAGCTTCATCAATGACAATGATCCCCTGACGGCCACGCAAGTTAGACGGACGGCTAGAAAGCGCCACTACACGGAATCCAGAATCTGGAAATTTGATAGTGAAAGTTTTGATGTGCTTATCATCTTCGTCTTCTTCCCAGAACCCTTCTTCAATTTCACTGGCTGCATAGTTGAAAGCACGAGCCCACATTGCACAGGCTTGAATATATTCAATGGTCATATCTTGGTTATAGGCGATGTAATACACATTCATGCCACCCGCAGCGGCAGAAGATGCGGCGATGAGTACATTATCTGACGCTTCAGCCCAAGTAATTCCCGTTCGACGACTCTTCTCATTGACTTTAAAAGAAGACGAGTCGGCCACCCACCGTTGCTGGTATGGCAATAAGACGACAGGTGCTGCTATTGAGGAAGTATCTGGTAGAACAGGTGCAAGCTGACTCATGTCGCAATTCCCAATATTTCCCGACGTAATGCAGCAACTGCTTCGGCAGATAATCCACCTTTGCGTGCAATTTTCTCTGCATTACTTGCAGCAGCTTCAGTTCGTGCCCGGACTTCAGATTGGAATTTTTTCAGATTCACGCTAGCACGAGAAAGTGTAGCTACGTTTTTTGCCACCGTTGAAAGCAGTGTGACGCGCTCTTTTGGCGCAATCTCTCCGTTTTCAGCTTCCTGAAGTTGAATAATACTTTCAAAAAGTTCAGTCTGAATTAAAGCAATCACAGCCTCAGAACGTGCATCTTGATCATCCACGGCACCTTCTGTGAGCATCCGAGCTGCTTCTGTTGCTGCCCGTATTGCACCGTATCGCTTTTCTATTTTTTGTCCATAACGGTGAATAGCAGACTTACTGATTACATAACCTTGATCACGCAGCAAGGTTTCGAGTTCCTGGTATCCACTAAATCCTGATTCAGTCAAAGCCCGTTCCAACCAACGCCGAACGTCTTCAGGGAGTTTATCAATAGTGCTTCGACGCGCCATTATTCACTCCAGTACTTTTCAGGACGAGCAATACCAAGGCTGCATTCGACCGTATATTCAACAACATCAACACCAATACGAGTTAAGTCAGCAAACCAACTACCCGATGGCTGTTTATTGAGGTCAATTAATTTACGGTCTGCCAGATAATCCAATTCCTTCCGTAATTCCAATGCAGTGACGTCAGGATAAATCGCGCGAGATATATCCAATAACAAAGTTTCACTGGCGGTATATGGGCGGGTTTTATTCAGTGCGACCAACAGACTCCAGCGCAATGATTCACGACGAACACGAGCAACATCAATCATTTTTACCTCCGGCAATTCGGTGCTGCTGCACCATCTCTAATTTGCTGTAAAGCGCATCCAGCTTGGCTTCAATTACTGTTTGACCACGAATATAATCTTCACGGCGCACGTAATTCAGCGGCAAGTCAGCCTTAAACTGCATAAACTCACGTTCGAGCTGAGACCAATTGTCTACGGAATTTTTAAGCGCTTGCTCTAACGAGGCGTGTCTTTCCTCCTGTCGCTCTTCGGCTTTGCTGAATAACCACTTTGCGATACCAAAAACGAAACCAAGGAAAGAGAGCAGAAAACCTACGGCAGCCCAAAATTCAATCTGTAGTGTCATTGTTGTAATCCTTCGATGTAATCCAGCAGGCCATTGACCTGCGCTTTCAATGCAAGACACTGTTCTCCGTTATCGATGATATTGGCAAGGATATCTCGTTGTGTGATACCGGATGGCCGTAGTTGGGCATCAGAGCTTTCATTTCCACGGGACGCTTCATCAGCGCCGGAGGTAACGGAGGCAGAGCGAGTTTGTTCACTGGACAGGCCGAGGGCGGCGTTGTATTGCTGCATGAAGCCACGAGTAAACACACAATTAACAGGATGAAACTGTTGTTTTTCATCCATCCAACTCTGGGTAACATGGTCAATTTTCCTCTTCAGTTGTTGGTTCTGAGTGCGGAGTTGTTCAATATCGTTGAGATAATTGGCTTCTGCCTGATGCGCTGAGTTGACCTGCATTTGGTAACGTTGCTGCAAGGCATTGAGTGCTGACAGTTCCCGCTCTGTCCGTTGCTTTTCCAGCTGAAGAAATTTGGCTTTCTGCTGTGCTAATGCAGTGTTTCCTGTCTCCGTTGCTTTCTGAAAGCCTATGGTATGGCCTCTCCAGTGAGCCAAAGCGAACATACCAATTAGCAACAAAATCAATACAACAGGTTTAGCCCATAATTTAATTGGCACAGCTGGTACCTCCCCAAGCCAAATAACGGGGCGCGAGTTCCAGTAATATGCGTTTGGAATAATGTCGATTTTCTTTCCATGCTGACGCTCTACGCCCAGCATTCTGAGATTCAACATGACCGAACCAGACCCACGGATTGAGACCAACTGCCTCGGTTTTCTTCTTATCCCGTAGTAACCAGCCTAAGCCCCCATTATAGGAAGACAGCGCCATCGCCATTCTTTGGCACTTATCGGCAGCTTTAATGCGTTGCCATAGCCAATAGTCATAGTGAACCATTGCCCGTATAGACCAGACTGGGTTGAAGGGATCTTTATTGGATAATTCAGGAATGCGTTGACTAATCCAATCCGCTGTTGCGGGCATAAACTGGGCCATACCCTGAGCACCAACAGGAGAAATAGCTCGTGATTTCCAGTCACTCTCCTGATGCAACTGAGCGGCAAAATCAGCTACAGGCGCATTCAATCCCCAGATCACACGAGAAGCACGTATTAAGTCATTGCGGTATTGCCGCGAACGGTGTGGCAGTTCGTCAGCCAATGCTGGGCTGATCATACCGCTACACCACAACAGAACAATTCCGATAATCTGCCGCCAATTCATAATCACAACCCTGTAGCTACGCTCAGACAGGTGGCGGCAACAATCAGTGCACGGCGTATCAGAACGGCTGCAAACACCATATGGTAGCCAGTCTGAACGGGATATTTTCCTTTTTTCATGAGTACTTCATCATATTTCAGATACTGACCGGGCCTTGCTTTCGGGAATAAACTGCGGTCAAGCCAGTACCCCAAGACAACAGCCAAAGCAATAAGCGACAATTTGTAGATCACAACAGGGACTTGCTGAGGGGAAACTAAACCGATAGTGATCAGCAATAGAACAGCTGTTAACAACCAGCCACCGAGGCGTAATTTTTTGATAAGTGATACAAACGATTTGAAAGTTTCCACTGAACTGCCTCCGTAGTCGTTGATGGAAACAGTTTTGCCAATTTATCGGGAAAAGGATTTTAAAGGGCGTTAAGAGCGCATCAGAAAAGTAAAAGACAGGATAAGAGCGACCTGCCTAACACTCGAATACTGGGTAGGCTATCAACTCACAGGTATGTACTGTGAGTCAACCGAGGCTCTTTCCGCTATTGATTATTGATGACCGGGAAAGCCTAACTCATTTTCAGCTAATGGAAAAGGCTTACGGATAATGAAAGAACAATCTTTACCTATCGTTCCGTGGATTGGTGGTAAACGCCGATTAGCAAAACATATTTTACCGTTATTTCCTGAGCATACCTGTTATGTCGAACCGTTCTGTGGTGCTGCCGCGCTGTATTTCCTAAAAGTACCGAGCAAATGTGAAGTGATTAATGATCTTAATGGTGAGTTGGTGAATCTTTATCGCGTAATAAAACATCACTTGGAAGAGTTTGTCCGGCAATTTAAATGGGCATTGGTCAGTCGTCAAATTTATAAATGGTTGCAGATTACCCCCGAAGAAACGCTAACCGATATTCAGAGAGCAGCACGTTTCTACTATCTCCAAAAGCAGGCGTTTAGCGGTAAGGTTGCTGAACATACTTTCGGTACTTCCACCACCAGCCCACCGCGATTTAATTTACTCAGAATAGAAGAAGAGCTATCAATGGCTCACCTACGACTAGCAAGAACGATCATTGAAAATATGAATTGGGCACAATGCGTCCAACGGTACGACAGGCCACATACGCTGTTTTACTGTGATCCGCCGTATTGGGGTACCGAAGGATATGGCATAGATTTCGGACTTGAGAACTATGATCTATTAGCAGAACTAGCACATACCATCCGAGGGGAAATGGTAATTTCGGTGAACGATATTCCAGAAATGCGTAAGGCATTCAGAGGATTAAAAATGCAAGTAGTCAATATCGGTTACAACTTGAAAGTCACGGGGAAAGCTAAACAGAGTAAAGAACTGATTATTTGTAATTTCTAATAACCGAGAATGGCAAGGCAATATATTTGCTTTGCCATTTTTTACCTTTAACCTAAGCCAATAAATACGGCTCTATGACAACCTGCTGAGCTCATAGTCCCTGCCAAGTAACCATTTGTCATGAGCCAATCCACTGTATCTAGAAAAAATCTATGATCTTCTACTGTAGTACAAAGTTCGTCAGAATATGTTCCATCAGAATATTGAAGGGGTTCACCGATTATCTCTATAGATAAAAGATCTATCTTTAAAGGAAATGACTCATATAGTTTCCCAAATATAATACCTACAATTTCATTAAACTTTTCTATGTTTGTAGTAGACATAAATATCCTATGTGTTTCTAAAGTTTCAATTTCAATGTTCCACCAGGTACATTCTGTTGATCTAAACAAACAGATTGGCAAGCTGATTTAGATATAGATAAAACTGTTTCGTTATCCTCTATATCAAGAAAACAATTATTTCCATTAGCCATATAATCATTGGGAAGTTTGGCATTTTCATCAATATGAAATTTGATGGTTGTGCGTGAAGGATAACTGTTTTCATAAACTGTGATGTCAGTAAATTGATCAGCATATTTATCCAATCCTGGGCACATTTTCCTAATAGTTGGTAATAATTGATTGATAGCGGGATCATCTGTTGCTATCGAGAACACGGGAACTGGAGCTTTTTCAGACTCAATCTGAACGCTATTTTCTGTCTCATCACCACACCCCACCAAAAGAAATATTGTGGGAATTAATAAGCTACGCACAACTCATACCCTTATATGAAATAGAAAATAACTATATTTTTAAGAATTTCTACGTCGTAAGATTACATCTATGGTATCAAGAACATTCTGATTTTCATATATTATCCTATTTTCTATCTTCCTGTGCTTGTCCATTTTTTTTCCACAAAGTATTACCAGCCCGACCCAAGAAATAAAGATTATCAATGTTTTATCATTAAGTACCAATACATTAGTAAATCCTTCACCGAAAAATATCATATAAGCGTTCCATAGGGCAAACGTGAATGCTATAAGCACGAGGCTAAGTAATAGCAGGCAAGGTGTATTGATGTAATAACGCCATTTAGCATCTTTATTTTCTATAAGTAATTCTCGTTTTATAGCAAGTAATTCCCGACTATCCCTTTCATGAAGCTCACGCGGGCGAGATGGCATGGGGTTAATATTTACGACTGAACCTACATGAATAGAACCATGATTATTGCCACCAACGCTGATGGTTATTTGTCTTTCCTGCCCATCTTGGGGAAGTTGTTTAAGGCTATCAAAAACTTGTCCTGCTAATGTTTGTAATTCTTCATCTCTTCTGTCCATGCAAATCCTTTATTTTTTAATGATTAACAACCAGTTTTAATACTCTGTCAATTCTACTGTCATCGACAACCGACTCTTTAATTAAAAAGTTATATATTTTTGATGATTGTAGGACGAGTTCATCGGGCGTCCAGCGGCGATTAGCCTGTTGTGCCATCGAATCTAGTTTATGAACAATTTTTCCCAGTAATTCTGTATCTATCTCACTGTTTTTGTAAGCGGTAGAGGCTGACTGTTGAACCTGCCCTGTTATTAGGTACAACACATCAAGACCCGCTTTTGCCCAAAGGCTTATAGCATCAGCCCCTGGTGCAGATTCGTCTTTTTCCCACCTTATCTGTGATTTTCTTGATGCGCCAACCATCTCCGCGAAATCAGACTGACTAAACCCCAATCGCTCACGCTCTTTTTTTAATCTCTCACCAAGAGACATTTTTGTCACCAAAACCCTTTACAAGTCCCATTAATGGGACAATAATGTCATGTATTGTACAAACATCATTGCATTACCGGAGGCCATAGCATGACACCCGAGAAAATTAAAAGCCGTTTTCATCAACACGGCATCACTATTACCCAATGGGCACAGGAGAACGGGTATTCCCGTGAAGCTGTATACCGAGTTCTTAATGGACAATCCAAAGCTAATTACGGAAAGGCCCATGAAATAGCTGTAAAGCTAGGTCTGAAAACGCCAAGTTTAGGCATTTAAATTTAGCCTAACTATTTTATCACTTTATGTAACAGATTATCACATATTGAAAAGGGAGAGTGTGACATGCGCAAAATTAACGTTTCCAGTTCTGGTACGCGCATATTACGGGTTCTTAAGGCTCTACGTGGTCATTCCTTGTCTGGGCTGAGTAATGGTGAATTAGCGGAATTACTGGGGGAATCTCCGGCAAATATTAATCGTGCACTAAATACATTAATAGAAGAAGGGTTGGCGCAAAAACTGGGTAGCGGCAGATATGCACCCGGTATGCAATTACTGCAAATAGCACAATCGTTCTCTAATGAAATGGCTAACACACAGGCCAGAATTACAGAAATGAATCAGCGCGTTCTAGCTGGTAGCAGAAATTAATTCACAAGGGATTTACACAATGGCACGCTCAAAAAATACAACATCAGTAAAACTGGCCGAAGATGTTCAACTTGCTGACGATCTACAGGTCAATCTCAACGCTATGACAACACACCGTCTGCAAATCATGGAACAGTTTGGTGATGGTTTGCCGTATGAACGTGATCGCATCGTCCATGAAACCCGTTTCTACATGGCTCAAAGTGCTGAAGCGATGTTAGAAGCTGGGAAGCGTCTCATTATTCTTAAAGAGAATGAACCTCATGGCGAGTTTGTTAACATCGTTAAGGATCAACTCGGTCTGGAACCCCGTATTGCCCAAAAAATGGCACAAGCTGCACTCAAATTTCTTTCACCTGGATTAGAAACAAAAGCGAAAACGTTTTCGCTTTTGGGACGTTCCAAACTGTATGAATTGATGCTTGAAGACGATGATGAACTGTCTGAATTGGCTGAAGGTGGCACTGTAGCTGGTCTGACATTAGATGATATTGATCGCATGTCTGTCCGCGAACTGCGTAAGGCCCTGCGTGATACACGCGCTGATCTGGATATTTCACGCCAGACGGTACAGGAAAAAAAGGAACTTGTTAGTAGTTTGATTGAGGAGAAATCTGAAATCCAGCACAAACTTCAGCGCCGAATCAATCATGAAAAACCTGAAGAAGAAGGTGCAGCTTTGACACAAGAGGTTAATTCATTGTCTTTTGCTATTGATGCCGCTATCACCAATCTTTTCAATGGATTTGAAACGCTTAATGACCATACCACACGCACCGATATTAGTCATGTTGGGTTTATGGCAGGCGTCCTCGACGACCTTGAAGTCAAAATTCGTAACCTACGTAATCACTTTAATCTGCCTGAGTACAGAGAACACAGCATTGTTCCTGATTGGGCTAAAGAAGGTGCGGAAGCAGAAGAGGAAAGATTCGAACGACCAGAATGGATGGATAAGGAAGAGGCACATGAATAAATCTGAATTGAAAAAAATGCTTGAAAAGAAACTGAAGAAATAAGGGCAATAACATGAATACCACAATGACCGAACGATTAGTTTCTATTGCACAGGCAGCACATAAAGCCGGACATGGCAGTAAAGAAGCAATATATCGGGCGGCTTGTGAAGAGCTGTGTATGTCACGTTCAACATTGATTAAAAAACTTGGTGAAGTTTCTGGCAAAAAGCCACGCAAGAAACGTTCTGATGCAGGTAATAGCGCGCTGACACGTGAAGAAGCAACTTTGATCTCAGGGGTATTGATGGAGGCCACTCGTAATACAGGGAAACGGTTATATAGCCTCGAACAGGCCGTTAATGATCTGCGTTCAAATGGCCTGATTAATGCAGGCCATATTGATACCGAAACGGGCGAATTTTCTCCGTTATCCATTGACGCGATTAGTCGTGCATTGCGCCAGTACAAACTTCATCCTGAACAGTTGAAAGTGCCTGCGCCCAGCCTACAATTGGCTAGCCTGCATCCCAATCATGTCTGGGAATTAGACGCCTCAATTTGTGTACTGTATTACCTAAAAAACCCTAATAAAAACAATGGGTTTGACAGTGGATTACGCATGATGCCTGTGGCTGAATTTAATAAAAATAAGCCGAAAAATCTGGCTCGTATCATTAATGATCGCGTTTGGTCGTTTGAATTAACAGATCACACAAGTGGCTGGATATATGTTGAATACTTATTTGGCGGTGAAACCAGTCAGAATTTTACTTCTGTGTTGATTAACGCAATGCAAGATCGTGGTGACGCAGATGTATTACACGGTGTACCCCAAATTTTATTTACTGACCCCGGTTCTGCTTTGACAGCACCTACACTACGTAACTTGTGTAAGGCCCTAGGCATTCAAATGATACAACACAAGGCCCGTAACGCCCGTGCTACGGGGTCTGTTGAAAAAGCACGTGACATCATCGAACGCAATTTCGAATCTGGTTTACGCTTTCGACAGGTTGATGATATTGATGAACTTAACCGCCTGGCACGGCTATGGCGTATGAAGTTTAATCGCAGTGCAATACATAGCCGACATGGACAAACCCGTACAGATTGCTGGCTAAAAATCACAGCAGAACAGTTAGTAAAAGCACCTGCCATTAACATTTGTCGTGAATTGGCAATTAGCACCCCAGAAAGCCGTAAAGTACAGGCAACCTTGCGAGTATCTTTCAGGGGACGTGAGTATGACGTCAGTACTGTTCCTAGCGTGAGTGTTGGTGATTCTATCATGATCACCCGCAATCCGTGGCGTGACGAAGAGGCACAGGTAGTCATTACTGGTGAAGATGGCTTTGAGGCTTTCCATCTTGTTAATGAAGTCACTAAAGATGAGTACGGCTTTGCCATCGGCGCACCTGTAATTGGTAGTGAATTCCAAGCCATTCCTCAAACAATTGCACAATGTAATTTAGCCGAAGTTGAACAGAAAATCATGGGGACAAACAACACGGCTGAAACTGAAATAGCACGTAAATTGAAAACACTTCCCCTCAATGGTCGGTTTGATCCATATTTGGATATTGAACGTAATGATGCACCAACGTATATGCCAAAACGTGGACAAGCCTCTACGGTACATAGTCCACGAATTGAACAGCTTATGAACCCCGTTGATGTTGTCAAAATTTTACGTGAACGGTTTCAATTACATGGTAAGACATGGCGTGGTGAATTTTATCAGCAAATAGTTAAACGCTTTCCTAATGGTGTTCCAACAGATCAAATTGATGAGTTGGTTGATGAATTCATGGGGCAATCAACAACTGTTGTACGTAATATTGTTAACGGTAATTAGTTTTTCATGCTGTATATTAAGGAAAAGAAAAATGGCAATTAAAGTTCATGATCCGCTACTTTCATTGACAATTCAAAATACAACTGAGGTTTATTTATAAAAGTGATCCAATTTGTTTTCGTGAAACTCATTATAACGTAGGAAGTATATAGGATATTTTTCCAGGGAGTGATGTTGCTATCTCTTATTATCAATGGCATATGCAGAAATAAAGATAGCCGCTTAACGGGGGATTATTATGCTGGTGTTTAAACAGCAGTTACAGGCACATCAGTTAACGCAAAGTGCAGCAGCAAGTGCGGCAGGAATTTCAGCGGCGGCGTTGGCTCAAATTGTTAATCACAATATATGGCCACGACAGAACGCAGATGCAATTCGTCAGCGTATTACTGATTTCTTGGCAAAAAGAGGTATTGATACCGCAAAAAGTTTTGAGGTGGTACAAACAACCAATCAATCAGATATCTATACCGATAATAAAAATACAACCCTCATTTCTGAGGAGGAAATCATGTTACTAAAAAAACAAGTGTTATTTCCAGCTACGAAAAAGCACTTTGGTTTATTTCGTGATCCATTTGAAGA